>JALWRJ010000274.1 GCA_026994125.1 Cyclobacteriaceae bacterium
TTCTTTTTTAATATCTTTACTGTTAGGTAATATGGATTAATTCAATAATGTTAAACGTTTGTCCGGAAATAAATTAACAAACTTGAAATACCGAAATCTGATAATCAACTATATGCGATTAATTAGGGAAGACCAATGGGTAATATTATTCAACTAAAAATTATGCTACAACGGACAGCCCCACCCATTTGGAGGCGAGTTTTGGTGGATGACAAGATTACATTTTTTGAGCTTCACCATATCATTCAAATAGCAATGGGCTGGGAGAATTATCATCTTTTTGAATTTAAGATTGATAATTATAGTATTGGAGTACCTTACGAAGAGTTGGACGACTTTGATTTTGGTAACAACAAACTTGTTGACGCATCAACCCTTACACTTGATGATATCATTGCTAACCAGAAGAAGAAATTTTCCTACGAATACGACTTTGGTGACGGATGGAAACATCAAATTATTGTAGAGCAATTCCTGCCCCGTGAGAGCTCCAAAAGTTACCCAATATGTATCGATGGAAAATTGAATTGCCCACCCGAAGATTGTGGTGGGGTTGCTGGCTTCTATCAATTTCTTGACATTATCGAAGATAATACGCATCCTGACCATGACGAGATGTTTGAATGGATTGGTGGGCATTATAATGTTGAATATTTTGACAAAGAAGAAATTAACAATAAATTAAAATTGCTCAATAAATACATAAAAGAATGGAACGACTAATAGTAGGTAAAATAATTGCATTTATAGCCTTGCTTATTATTTCATTTTCATGTCAACAAGAAAATGCTAGCCCCAAGTATCCCGATTGTTTTCAAGGGGCAATTAAGCTGGCTTTAAACGCATCTCCTACAACGCCAAGAGCAAGCATAAAAAAATACAATGTTTCAAGTGACTATTATAGCGGAATAGTTTACGAAGTAAATGTATTAAATGTACCCGATGGAGGGGGAACTTACCAAACCTCAGATTGTAAAATAATTTGTGGTTTTGGTGGATTAGCAGGTGCCACAACCTGTGATGCTGAATTTATAAATAAGTTGGAATTTTTAGAAACCGTATGGGAAGACCCACGGTAATAGTTTGGTGTTTAGTTTATAAATACAATTGATGTGCCCTTATTAACTCCGTTTTATAGCAACATGTTTAAAATAAGTTCAGTTAAAAAAGGCTCAGCTTTGGCTGCGGCAGCCAAAATTTTATCAATTTTCACTTCTTCAATAGCTCCGGGGAAGCACAGGTCGGTAATTACCGAAACCGCAAAGCAAGGAATGTCCATGTGTCGGGCTACAATTACTTCGGGCACGGTACTCATACCTACGGCATCGGCTCCAATAATACGTAGGTATTTGTATTCGGCCGGGGTTTCCAGGTTGGGGCCGGGCACGGCTGCATAAACGCCTTGATGTATGGGGTAGTTCATTTGTTCAGCTATTTGTTTTGCCTTAGCCAGTAGTTTGCTGTTGTAGGGTTGGCTCATGTCCGGAAAACGAGGCCCAAGCTCATTATAGTTAGTTCCTGTAAGTGGGTTGGCAGGTTGCAAATTAATGTGGTCGTTGATAACCATTAGGTCGGCTATGTTAAAGGTAGTGTTAAGCCCACCGGCCGCATTCGATACAAAAAGTTGTTTAATGCCCAACAGCTTCATAACTCTTACCGGAAAGGTAACCTGGCGCATGCTATAGCCTTCATAATAATGAAACCGGCCTTGCATAACCGCCACTTTTTTACCTTGTAGTGTACCCAGTAATAGCCGTCCATGGTGGCTATCTACGGTAGATACCGGAAAATGAGGAATGTCATCGTAGGGTATTTCTGTTTCAATTTTTAGCGAAGCCACCAAACCACCCAGGCCGGTGCCTAAAATTATGCCGGTTTCGGGCGTTAGTTGGGTATGTAATTTAATGTAATCGGCTGCTTCCCGTATCTGTTGCATCGTTTTATTTTTAGTTTATATACATGTATAGGACACCTTTTATCGATGTCCTATACACAATAATCGAATAAATTAGTTGTAATTAAAAACCGGTAGCAGCCAATTTAACACTTGGCAATTTTGGAGCCTGCTGCCATATAATTGCAGCATTATTTTTTACGATTTCCTTCGATAACAATTTTAATGGCAACCTCATCGCCCACCACTGTGGTGGCTGCCCAACTGCCGGTGCCAACTCCAAAATCGTTGCGGTTTATAGTCAGTCCGCCCTTAATGGCTATAAGTTCCATTCCTTTTTTCATGGGGTGGTCGCCACGGCCCAGTACTTTAAAAGGCACCTCAACGGGTTTTGTAACATCTCTAATAGTTAAATTTCCCTTAACTACATATCCATCATCGGTTTTTTCAAACCTAGTAGAGCTAAATTTCATTTCAGGAAATTTGGCTGCATTAAAAAAATCGGCCGATTGCAAGTGCTTATCACGTTTCTCACTATCTGTTTTTACACTATTTACTTTTATAGTAAAAGAGGTTGAGCTTTGTTCGGGGTTATCAGGGTTAAAGTCTAAGCTACCCTCAAAATCATTAAAATACCCTTCTACAGGGGTAAAAAAATGGTTTATTTCAAAGCTTATTTTGGTATGGTTTTTATCTATATTCCAGGTTTGTGCGGTAGCCGTATTGTGGGCGGTTACCCAGAAAACCATACTTGCTAAAGCCGTTTTAGTAAGTGAAACAAATTTGGTCATAATATCTTAATTTATGGTTAAACAATTGTTTATTTGCAAACGTTTAATAGGCAATAAAGTTCCCGGCACTTATGGAAAAAATATACATTATTTCAGGCACCAATCGCAAGGAGGCTCTGTCATTACAAGTGGCTCAAATTTATAAAAATGAATTTGATGCTCTTGGGGTGGCAGCCGAAATTATTGATTTAAAGTCCTTGCCTGCTGATTACTTGTTTTCCGGCTTGTACGAAAATGCCGGAAAAAGTGATGAGGCTAACTTGCTTAGGGAAAAAATGAAGGAAGGAAAAAAGTTTGTATTTGTAATAGCTGAGTATAATGGTTCGTTTCCGGGGGTGCTAAAGGCGTTTGTAGATGGCCTGGAGTTTCCCGATTCGTTTACTCATAAAAAATGTGCTTTGGTGGGGTTGTCGGCCGGTTTGCAAGGGGCAGTATTGGCTATGAGCCACTTTACAGATATTTTAAATTACTGCGGGGCGCATGTACTGGCACACAAACCTAAGCTGGCCGGTATTGGCAGCCACTTAAACCGGGGCTCCATTACCAATGAAAGGTACATGAAACATATAAAACAGCAAGTGAAGGAGCTAATCGACTTTTAAGTTACTTTATTCTACCCGGGTTTTTACTTACAAAGGCTTTCCACGAACCACTACCGGCTTTAGGTGTATTCCCTTGAAAATGATGGCAAATAGCTACTCCAAGTGCATCGGTTGCATCCAGCAATTTGGGAACTTCCTTAAATTTTTTAGTAGCAAATTTGCATTTTTACCATAATAGAGAGCTTTAAGAGCTACTTCATCGGATAAATACTGACCTATTTAAAATAAAGTGTATATGGATAAAATGTGCGCACTTTATAACTATCAGTGAAATTAGTACATTTGTTGTATGAAAAAACAACGAATTTACATTGACACTTCAGTTTTTGGAGGATACTTTGATGCTGAATTTGAGCAATATACAAGACCGTTGTTTAATCGAATTGAAAAAGGAGAATTCATTGTCTTATTTTCTCCTATAACTCAAGACGAACTTGAAAACGCCCCAACCCAGGTTAAAAATCTTGTAATAAATATTAAATTAAGCCAAACTGAATTTCTTGAAACTACGGAAGAAACAGTTGAACTAGCAACAGAATACATAGCTGAAAAAGTTGTAGGAGAAACCAGTTTTGTAGATTGTTTGCACATTGCATTGGCTACAATAAACAGAGCAGACCTTTTGGTAAGTTGGAATTTTAAACATATTGTAAACATTGAGCGAATTCGGGGTTACAATGCTATAAATATTAAGAATGGGTATCAACAACTGGAAATTCGCTCACCAAGAGATTTAATGAATTATGGAAACGAAGCGTAAAAAAGAATTTGATGCGGTCAAATTTATGCGTGAACAAAGGGAATCTTTGAGCAAGAAACTATCGAAAATGACCCAACCCGAAATTGTTGAATACTTTAAAAGCAGACTATTAAAATATCGGGTTAAACCTAGTGCTTAGCATACTGTAAATTCGCTGAAAACACATAGGTTACGCACTTAATTTATCTTAACCCAAGCCCTGTCATTCCTGCAAATAAAAGAGCTAAGCTGGCCGGTATTGGCAGCCACTTAAACCGGGGCTCCATTACCAATGAAAGGTACATGAAACATATAAAACAGCAAGTGAAGGAGCTAATCGATTTTTAAGTTACTTTATTCTACCCGGGTTTTTACTTACAAAGGCTTTCCACGAACCACTACCGGCTTTAGGTGTATTCCCTTGAAAATGATGGCAAATAGCTACTCCAAGTGCATCGGTTGCATCCAGCAATTTGGGAACTTCCTCAAATTTTAAAAGTTGTTTTAGCATGGCAGCTACCTGTTCTTTGCTGGCATTGCCATTTCCTGTAACGGCCATTTTTACCTTTTTAGGTGCGTATTCGGTGATAGGAATGCCCCGGTAAAGCGCAGCCGACATGGCTACCCCTTGTGCCCGGCCCAGCTTTAGCATCGACTGTACATTTTTACCATAAAAGGGAGCTTCAAGAGCTACTTCATCGGGTAAATATTCGTCAATAACACTTAAAACTCGTTCAAAAATTTTTTTTAACTTTAGCTCGTGCGAAGCATACTTTTGCAAATGGATTACGCCAAACTGTAGGAGGTCTAATTTTTGGCCGGTTACTTTTATCACTCCATAGCCCATTACAGTGGTTCCGGGGTCTAATCCTAGAATTATACGTTCGGTTATACTATTTTTACCCATCGGTGCAATTTAGCAGGTATATTACATATAGCAAAAGCAGAAAGGTGATTAGTGGCTGGCAACAACCCATTAAGTTTTTGGTGGCCGGAGCTTCCTTGTATTTTGTGGGTACAAAACTTTGGCAGGATAAAGCTTACCTGGCCACAACAGCTCGCCAATTGCAAGGAGCAGATTTGTGGTTTATGGCGCTGGCCTTGTTTTTACTTATGTTGCTTAACTGGGGGCTTGAAGCACGAAAATGGCAGCTAATAGCCATTCTTGTTAAACAACTTTCGTTTGTTGAAGCCTGCAAAACCATTGTGGCCGGGGTTTCGCTGGATGCAATTTTACCTTTTGGTGCCGGTGCAGTAAGTAGTAAAGTGCTTAGTTTGCACAGCAGGCATAGGAGGCAACTTTTGGCAACGGTAATAGTAGCCCAGGGTTTGCAATCGGTTTTTACTGTGTTGTTTGGTGTAGTTGGTTTATTTACAGTAGCTGCCCATATACCCTTTACCAAACATTATAATTGGGTAGCTACTTTAGCTCCGATTATGGCCTTGGTGGCTGGTTTGCTTGCATATCTATATTTGCCTGTGCTAAAGCACCAATGTAAAGA
>JALWRJ010000275.1 GCA_026994125.1 Cyclobacteriaceae bacterium
CTTTGTTGGTTTGGGCAATCTTTGTTTTTCTTTTTGACTTGACACAAAAAGAAAGAAAAAAGTCAAGAAAATTTAATGCGCCCGCCCTCATGCTCGCCCAACCCTCGCTAAATTTTCAGCCCACCCTCCTGCGCATAGATATCGTACCATTCGAAAAAAATGTTGGTTAAAAAAAAGGCGAATTAAAAATCTTTATACATTTTTTATGAAAGACAAAGGTGTTTTACCTACTATTCTTAACTCCTCGGATGAAACTCTTTCATAACTTGCTGCAGGTAACTTCTATCCAAATGGGTGTATATTTCGGTTGTGGTAATAGACTCGTGCCCCAACATTTCTTGCACAGCTCGCAAATCAGCTCCTCCTTCTATTAGGTGGGTGGCAAAGGAATGCCTAAACGTGTGAGGGCTAACTTTTTTATGTATTCCTGCTTTTAACGCTAGATTTTTAATAATAGTGAAAATCATAACTCGCGTAAGTTGCGCCCCTCTGCGATTTAAAAACAGGAAATCTTCGTTGCCGGGTTTAATATTTAGGTGTACCCTGCTTTCGTTTTTGTAGATGTTAATGTACTTGATGGCCTCTCGCCCAATGGGCACGAGCCTTTCTTTATCTCCCTTGCCAATAACACGTACATAGCCTGCCTCCAGGTATAAATGACTAATTCGTAAGCCGGTGAGTTCAGATACACGCAAACCGCAACTGTACAGGGTTTCGATAATGGCTCGGTTGCGAGGGCCTTCGGGCGTGGAATGGTCGATGGATTTTAGCAGCAATTCAATTTCATGTATATCGAGTGTATCGGGCAATTTACGCCCCAACTGAGGGGCATCGATTAATTGCGTGGGATCTGATTTTATATGGCCTTCGAATAACAAGTATTTATAAAACGACTTTATACCACTAATAATCCGTGCCTGGCTATAGGCCGACATACCACACTCGGTGAGGGTTTGAATAAATAACGACAGGTGCTCTTGTTGTACCTGCTCGGGTTGTAGCTCTCCTGTGGCCAGAGCAAATTGTTTAAGCTTAATTACATCTTGTACGTAGGCTTGAATAGAATTATCGGCCAACCCGCGTTCTAATTTAAGGTAATGGTTAAATTGTTTAATGAATAAATCCCAGGACATGGTATGGGGGTTGGTGGTATTATTTGTTTATTTGTTTAGTAAACACAACAAATAAACAAAAAAGCCAGTACAAATGCATATTGCCATTATAAACGGACCCAATTTAAATATGCTAGGCACGCGCGAGCCCGAAGTGTATGGCCACCAAACTTTTGAGCAGTACTTAGCCAAGCTTATAGAAAAATTTAAAAGCATTGAGTTTCATTATTTCCAATCGAATATTGAAGGAGAACTAATTGATGAACTACAAAAAAGAGCCACCGACTGCCAGGGCATTATTTTAAATGCGGCTGCATACACACACACCTCAGTGGGTTTGGGCGATGCCGTGTCAAGTATTTCCACCCCTGTTGTAGAAGTACACATTTCTAATATATATGCACGTGAGGCCTATCGGCACCACAGTTTTTTAACCGGTAAGTGCCAAGGGGTAATTTCAGGTCTGGGGTTAACCAGTTACGAACTGGCTGTTATATATTTATTAAGTATGCACGAGTAGTAATCGTTTTACTAATTAAAATTCTAGCTTTGAAAAAACTTCATTATGTCGTTCGATTTTAAACAAATATTATCTGTTACTCTCATCCTGTTTTCGGTTATCGATATCATTGGTTCGGTACCCATTGTTATAGATTTGCGCAAAAAAGCCGGTAAAATTCATTCGGGTAAAGCCACTTTTGTAGCAGGCTTTATCATGATTTTATTTTTGTTTTTAGGGCAATCAATTTTAGGGTTATTTGGCCTTACCATACAGGCATTTGCTATTGCCGGGGGTATCATCATGTTTATTATTGCCATTGAAATGATTTTAGGGGTTGATATTTTTAAGTATAATCCTGACGAAGTAAATGCCGCTTCCATTGTACCCATTGCCTTTCCACTAATAGCAGGAGCTGGTACCCTTACCACTATTTTAACGTTGCGGGTAGAATACGACACCCTAAATATTGTGGCAGGCATTCTGCTAAACCTGTTGTTTGTTTACCTTGTACTTAAAACTTCGGGTTGGTTAGAGCAAAAAATTGGCGCTTCGGGTTTTGGCGTACTTAGGCGGGTGTTTGGAATAATTCTCTTATCCATTTCAGTAAAACTTATCCTTTCCAACTTGCATTCGGTATGATACATTTATACACCGATGGCGCTGCAAAAGGAAACCCTGGCCCGGGTGGGTACGGAGTAGTTTTACTCTTTGGCAACCACCGAAAAGAATTAAGCCAGGGCTACCGACTTACCACCAATAACCGCATGGAATTACTAGCAGTAATTGTAGGTTTGGAGGCCTTAAATACAGATAAGTACCCGGTTACTGTTTATTCCGATTCTAAATATGTGGTGGATGCCATAAACAAAGGCTGGCTGCACAAGTGGGTAAAAAAAGGTTTTAAGGGTAAAAAAAATGTGGATTTGTGGAGAAGGTTTTTGCCACTTCAAAAAAAATTTAAGCTAACCTTTACCTGGATAAAAGGTCATGCCGGCAACCTGGAAAACGAGCGATGCGATGCATTGGCGGTAAATGCTGCGGAAGGAAGTAATCTTTTAACTGATGAGGGCTTTGAAAATACTAACAATGAAAACCAAACTTTGCTTTAACCCATTGCAGGCGTAAGCAAACAAGATTCTGTAAAATCAAATCCAAAATCTCGCAGTTCTTCTAAAATGGGTTCGTATAGCTCCTTAATAATGGGAATAAGCACCCCACGTGCATTTATTTGCCCATCCAACACCAACTTAGAGGCTATTCCCAGGGGCAAGCCTACGGTTTTAGACATGGCTGTATGTACGGTATTTTCGCCTAACGCAACCATGGAGGAATGTATTTCGGTTTCTCTATTTGAATTGCTTTTATCGATGTAGTTAAATTTATGCCACATCACAATCATGTCCCTATCCTGGGGCGTGAGTGTCCATTTTTTACGCAAAATGGTTTCCAAAATTTTGGCTGGGCTCCCTTCTTTTATACCTACCAGTTCATCGCTAAAAATGCCCAACCAGTTTAATTTATGCATTACATCTCCTTCCATATCGAGGTTTAAATAATGCGCTAATTTTAACTCAACCGAATCGTGTGGGTTGTACGATAAAAAAGAGTTAATAAATTGGCGGTGGGTCATTTTATCCACGCCTTCCATTTGGTAGGAATCATCGGTAGCTCCCAGTTGCACAAAAATATTCCAGGCGCGGCTGTAACCGGGTCTTCTAAATGTACCCCGGTACAAAGTTTTTATACCTCTTAACTTATATACATCCAGGTATTGTAGCGAATCTCGATTAGCATAGCCCTCAAACTCACCATATTTAGGAATAGATACAATTTCGGTTCGCCTAAACAAACGATGGTAGGGAATGAACTTATAACGCCCTTCCTGAATAAATTTAACCACCCCCTGGCCAGCTAAAACAACATTTCTTGGATTCCAGGTAAACTTATATTTCCAGGGGTTGTCTTCTTCGGATTGGGGTGCCAGCAGTCCTCCTGTAAACGACTCAAAGCCAATTAGTTCATTACCTTCTTCTCTAATTTTATCAATTACTTTCATGGCACTCATGTGGTCAATGCCTGGGTCTAACCCACACTCGTTTATAAAAATGAGTCCCTTTTGTTTGGCTTCATCATCCAGGCCGCGCATTTCATCGTTTACATAGGAGGCGGTAACCAAATGCTTGCTTAATTTTAAACAAGCCTTAGCTACCAGTATATGAAACCTGGCAGGCAACATACTAATTACCAAATCTGCCTGCGACACCTCTTGTTCTAATTGAGTATTATCGGTTACATTAAAAGCAAACCCTCGCGCTTTGCCCTTGCCCTTGGCACGAGCTATCTGAGCATTTGCATCGCCAATGGCTAACGACCAGCCTCGTTGTTCGCACAACGCTAACAAATATTTAATTAAGGTAGAGGCCGATTGTCCGGCACCTAAAAGAAGAATATGTTTCATAAATAAATTTGCCTGATACTAAAATCAAAGCCCAAAGTAAGGTCTATAAATATTGTTCTCAAAAGGTTTTAATCGATTATTATTGTTATAATTATTGCAGAATACAAAACCAATTATGAATTTTTCAAAAACCTTTGAAAATCAGTTAGATACACTTAGCCCTGATGAGCAGAAAGTATTAAAGGCTGCCCTTAAAGCGGTTGAGCACTCGTATGCGCCTTATTCCAGCTACAAAGTTGGGGCTGCCCTGCTTTTACAAAATGGCGATTTAGTTCAAGGTAGCAATCAGGAAAATGTAGCTTATCCATCGGGTTTATGTGCTGAAAGAACAGCGCTATTTAGCTACGGTGCGGCCGGTAAACCTTCGCCCATTAGCTACCTGGCCATTGTAGGTATTGATAAGAACAACCAACAAGCCGATACATGCTCGCCTTGTGGTGCTTGCCGCCAGGTAATGATGGAGTATGAAAACCTCCAGGAAAAACCATACAAGGTTATTTTTTGCTTTGAGGGCAACATCGAAATTGCTGATAGCAGTGCTTCTTTGCTTCCTTTTGCCTTTCATTTTTAAATACAATAACTTGTACAAAACAGTTAAATTTCAAACTCGTGGGCGCTATATTGTGCAGGGCGATGCAACACATGCCAGCCATATAGTAGTGGCTTTGCATGGGCAAGGAATGCTGGCGAAGTATTTTAGTCAAAAATTTACCTGTTTAGAAACACAAGGGTATGCCATTATTGTTCCTGAAGCCTTACATTACTACTACCTCGAAGGCTTTAGTGGCAGGGTTGGTGCTTCGTGGATGACAAGCGAAAATAGAGCAATGGCCATTGCCAATTATAGTGTGTATTTACAAACCATTCTTGATGAGGTGTTGGATAATAATAAGCACCCAGAAGTGGCCGTTTCTGTACTTGGATTTTCGCAAGGTACTGCTACCGCAAGCCGTTGGGTATGTCAAAGTAATTTTAATTTAAAAAAACTTATATTATGGGGTGGTGCTTTACCGCCCGATCTTGAAAAAGAAAAAATAAAACAACGGCTTAGCGGTAATCAGCTTTATCATGTACTGGGTAGTGATGACGCCTATCTTACAGATAAAAAAGTAATTGAATTAAAAAATATGATTACTCATTATGAGCTTACCAGCCAGTTTATTACGTACAAAGGAGGTCACAAAATAATGCCTTCGATATTACAGCAACTGTTTCCATAATAAAAAGGACTTACACTAAGTCCTTTTTACAATAGTGGCCGAAGCCTGAGCGGTAGGCAACACAATTACATCGCTCATATTTACATGGGCAGGGCGCGATATCATAAACCAAGCCACCTCGGCAATGTCGTTGGCATATAGGGGCTCCATACCGGTATAGGTAGCATCGGCTTTTTGGACATCTCCTTTGAACCGCACGGTAGAAAACCCGGTATTAACCAGG
>JALWRJ010000276.1 GCA_026994125.1 Cyclobacteriaceae bacterium
CCCATATTATACAACAGGAAGGCTATAAATTGGTGGCCTTAAATTACATTTTTTGTTCGGATGCTTACTTGCATCAAATAAACCAGGAATACCTGCAACACGATACCTACACCGATATTATTACCTTTGACAACTCCGAAAAACCAACCGAATTAGAAGCTGATATTTTTATTAGTATCGATCGCATACAAGAAAACAGCCAAACCTTAGCTACCCATTTTGATGAAGAACTGCACCGGGTTATTATACACGGAGTGTTGCACCTGGTGGGCTTTAACGATAAAACGGAATCATTAAAAAAAGAGATGCGTAAAAAAGAAAACGCTTGTTTATCTTTGCGCCACTAAAAAATAACGCTTCGATAGAAGCATAAGCTAAACAACAACGTTCCACGTGGAACAAAACCAAAATTGTTTCACGTGGAACATGTATATTATGTTTAAAGAATACGATGTAATAGTAGTAGGAGCCGGCCATGCCGGATGCGAAGCTGCTGCAGCCGCTGCAACAATGGGCAGTAGTGTTTTGTTGGTTACCATGAACATGGCAACCATTGCTCAAATGAGCTGCAACCCCGCCATGGGTGGGGTTGCCAAAGGGCAAATAGTGCGCGAAATAGACGCCCTCGGTGGGCTATCGGGTATCATCTCGGATAAATCCATGATACAGTTTAGGATGCTCAACAAATCGAAAGGGCCCGCCATGTGGAGCCCCCGCACCCAAAACGACCGGTTGCTCTTTGCCCAGGAATGGCGCCTCGCCCTAGAAAAAATTGAGAACCTCGATTTTTGGCAGGAGATGGTAAAAGAAATTGTAGTTGAACACGGTAAAGTTACCGGTGTTAAAACCGGCATGGGTCATATTATTAAGGGCAAATCCGTAGTGCTTACCAATGGCACTTTTTTAAATGGAATTATCCATATAGGCGAAAAACAATTTGGCGGGGGCCGAACTGCCGAACACGCAGCTACAGGCCTTACCGAACAACTTGTAAGTTTAGGTTTTGAATCGGGCCGTATGAAAACCGGAACACCCCCAAGGGTGGATGGCCGCTCCTTAAACTATGCCGCCATGGAAGAACAACCCGGAGATGAACACCCCGGTAAATTTTCGTTTACTAATACAACCCCGCTAACCCAACAACGTAGCTGCTACATTACCTATACCAACCCCAAAGTACATGGTATTTTGGAAACCGGTTTTGAGCAATCTCCTATGTTTACCGGGCGTATTCAAGGCGTTGGCCCCCGGTATTGCCCGTCTATCGAAGATAAAATTAACCGCTTTGCCGAACGCGACCGCCATCAAATATTTGTTGAACCCGAAGGATGGAATACCGTAGAAGTTTATGTAAACGGTTTCTCTACATCGCTGCCCGAAGAAGTGCAATACAAAGCACTTACCCAAATAAAAGGCTTTGAACATGTACGTATGTTTAGACCGGGCTATGCCATTGAATACGATTACTTTCCTCCTACGCAATTAAACTTAACCCTAGAAACCAAATTGGTTGAAAACCTGTTTTTTGCCGGACAAATAAACGGTACCACCGGCTACGAAGAAGCAGCCGGGCAAGGCTTGGTGGCCGGTATTAATGCCCATAATAAATTGGCCGGTAAAGAACCTTTTGTACTCAGCCGCTCCGAAGCTTATATAGGTGTTTTAATTGACGACCTTATTAATAAAGGTACCGAAGAGCCTTACCGTATGTTTACCTCACGAGCCGAATTTAGAATACTGCTAAGGCAGGACAATGCCGATGTACGACTAACCCCCAAAGGATATGAATTAGGTTTGGCAAGCAAACAACGAATGGAGGACGTAACACAAAAGCAAAAGGGAGTTGCTAAACTGGTAGAACAAATACGGGCAACAAAAATAAAACCGAACGAAGCCAACACCCCACTACAACAGATGAATACAGCTACCCTAAAAGAAGGAACCACCCTGGAAAAATTGTTAAAACGACCCGAGTTAAACTTAACACACCTCGCCCAACTTTCGCCAAACCTGCAAGAGGAAATACAATCGCTACCGAAAGAGATTACCGAACAGGCCGAAATACAAATAAAATATGCCACCTACATAGAAAAAGAATCGCAGCTGGCCGGCAAACTGGGTACCATGGATATGAAAAAAATACCGGATGGGTTTAACTACCAAAGTATAGCTGCCCTATCAGCCGAAGCCAGGGAAAAACTCGAAAAAATTAAACCCACCACCGTAGGACAAGCCAGCCGGATAAGTGGTGTTTCACCTGCCGATATTTCGGTATTACTCGTTTACCTAACTAGATAATGGAACTCGAAAATTTAACAGCTTGCCCGGTATGTCAGTCCTCCTCTTTTACCCCTTATTTGCAGGTAAAAGATTATACGGTTTCAAAAGATACCTTTAAAATTGTACGCTGCCAACAGTGCCAATTTTTGTTTACCAACCCCCGACCTTTTGCCCAAAATTTAGGTAGCTATTACAAAAGCGATGACTATATATCGCATACTAACCAAAGCCATAATCCGGTACACCTGGTGTATAAACTGGCGCGTACCCAAACCTTAAAATGGAAATATAACCTGATTAAAAAATTTAACCCGGCTACCCTATTAGACTACGGATGTGGCACCGGGCACTTTTTAAATTACTGCGCTTCTAAAGGAATGCAAGCCAGCGGCTTTGAACCCGATGCACCAGCCCGAACCATAGCAGCAGCCAAAGGAGTACCGGTACTGCCTTCCACGCAACAGGTAAATAAACAATGGGATGTTATTACCCTATGGCATGTGCTAGAACATATCCCCGATGTAAACCGGGTAATGGATTGGCTTTACAAACATATTACTACCCATGGCAAACTAATAGTAGCCTTGCCTAACCCCGAAAGTTATGATGCCCGGCACTTTAAACAATATTGGGCTGCGTATGATGTTCCCCGACATCTATCGCATTTTACTAAAAAAACATTTACGCTTTTAGCAGAACGGCATCATTTTAGTGTAGAGCAAATACTACCTATGAAATTAGATTCGTTTTATGTTAGTTTATTAAGCAACCGATACAAAACCAATGGATTTAAACCAATAAAATCTTTTATAACTGGCTTAAAATCAAATAGTTATGCAAATAAAACCATGAATTACTCCAGCCTTATTTATGTATTATCTCCACAACATCCGTAAAGCTATCCTGGCACTGTTGGCGGGGTTTAGTATAACAAGTTGTGCCAACCGTGTACCACCTAGTGGTGGCCCAAAAGATAAAACTCCTCCAACGCTTATTGGCTCTATTCCAAAGAATGGCAACACAAATGTGCATACGCAAGAAATAACCCTGCTGTTTGATGAACCCATTGTACAAAAAAACATCCGTAAAGAATTACTTATTACCCCACGCATAACTTCGGATTACGAATACAAAATCAAGAAAAACACTTTTATTTTAACGCTAGAAGAACCCCTGGATTCAGCTACTACCTACACCTTTAATTTTAGAAACAGCCTGGTAGATATTACCGAAGGCAATCCGGCCATAGATTTAGTGCTGGCCTTTAGTACCGGTACTATACTAGATACATTGCAAATTAAAGGTAACGTACGAGATTTGTTTACCCATAAGCCGGCAGCTAAATTAATTGTAGGTTTATACGATGCCAACGATACCCTTGATCTGTTTAACAGTCCGCCTTACTACCTTACCAAAACAGATAAAAAAGGAAACTATTTATTTAGAAACATAAAAGCAGGCAGCTATCTATTATATGCCTTTAATGATGCCAATAATAATAATACCTGCCAATCCGATAGAGAACCTTATGCCTTTTTAGAACAAGCCATACAGTTGGATTCCAACCTTGTTGCCGATACACTTAACCTTCAATATTTAAATATTGATACACTTAAAATTAAACGTGCTAAACCCAAAGGAAAATATTTTATTGCCGTAGCCAATAAGTATCTTACCGATGTTTCGTTAACCGCAGCTAACGACAGCACCTTATGGTACACCCTGGATAAAGACCATAAAGAAATTAAACTATACAACACATTTTTAATTAAAGATAGTTTGATGGTACAAGCAGAACTTCAAGATTCATTACAACAAACGGCCATCGATACATTTTACCTCAAGTTTCCGGAAACCAAACGCGAATTAGATACGTATGAAGCTAAACTAACAAAGCTGGAGGTTTATCCCGAATCAAAAAAAATACAGTTTAAACTAACCACTAACAAACCTAGCTTCCTAACCTGCCTCGATAGCATTCGTATTCTAAACGATACACTAAACAGTATTCATTTTAATTCCACGTGGAACATTAAAAAAAATAAAACCCTTACAGAATTCTTATTTTCCAATAACTTGCCAAAAGCATACCTGGATTCGATAGCAGGTAAAAATAAAACAGCAGCTAAACCAGGTAGTAAACCAAATGCACCCGATGCTACCCAACTAATAGAAGGAGGCATAACTAGGTTAAAACCCGGAGATAAAAAGACATTACCGCAAACTAAAAAAACATCTAAAAAAGATTATCAATTAATATTACCCAAAGGTACCTTACACTCTATTGAACAAGACATCGCCAAGCAATTAGCCACCAATATGAAACCAAGCTATGAAAAAAGTTTTGGAACATTATTAGGTAAAATAACTACTTCTTACACCCATTACACCTTACAATTAATTACCGATGATTACAAAGTGGTACGAGAGCTTTCGCCCACAACTAAATTTAAAATAACGCATATAAAACCGGGCGATTACCGCATACGTATTTTAATAGATAAAAATAAAAATGGCCGCTGGGATGCCGGTAATATTTTAAAACACCAACTACCCGAACCGGTTTTAATTTATAAAGATGCCGATGGAAATACAAAAACAACGGTGCGTGCTAATTGGGAAATTGAATTAGATATATCTTTTTAATCCTGTGGATAAGCCACCTGTAGTATGGTGGATAACAAAGCACTTATGCACATAAGCAAGCCCCAGCCAAGTAAATTACCACTGAAAGCACAAGTACGGTTAACTAACTTACTTAAACAACAACAAGTACACAGCTAATCCACAGAATAAAAATTAAAAACTATCCACAGCTACAAGTGTGGAAAAAATGAAGATAACTATAACAAACTAAAAATCAATAAATTATAAAACAATGAAACTAAATTAATTCACAATTTTGTATGTATTTATAAACAACTTACCCAAGCAAGAAAACTATATAAAACTTATACACAAATCCACAGCCCTAATATTTAGTAATAATATTTATATAAATTAATTATTAATACTATATAGAGAATAAAAGACGTGGATAACTAATTTTATGGTGTGAAAAAATTAACCTTCATAATAATACTAAGCATAATAACCGCATGGGCAGGCCGGGCGCAAACTACCAACTTAGCATTGGCCAGGCAATACTATGCCCAGGGTGAATTTGATAAGGCCTTAGACTTATACCAGAAACTTGCCAAAAAATCCGCTAACTGGGCGGTTATC
>JALWRJ010000277.1 GCA_026994125.1 Cyclobacteriaceae bacterium
ACCTATTGTGCCCAGGATGTAATAGTTACAGCGCAGCTTTATTTAAAATTAAAAGGGCTTCCGAGCATAAATAAGGAACATATTTACCTGATAGATTAAACTCTTTCGCAGCAAATTGAACTAAAGCCTGCAAAGCAGCTTATAATTCTGTACTTTTGCACCATAAATATGAGCAGAAAAAGAAAAGGAGGGTCGCCCCGCATAGGTGGCAGACGCAAAACAGACCCCAAACAAATCAAAGCCAAACTTCAGGATTACCTCGATACCAACATTTCAAAATCGTTAAGTAGCAAACAACTTATTAAAAGGCTAAATATTAGAGAGGCCGCTGCAAAGGCCTCGGTGTTGCCCTTGCTGGAGCAAATGGTACGCGAAGGTAAAATTGAAAAATTACGAAACAGCTATAAAAGCCTGCGCAAACCCGAAACCGTAACTGGTACGGTGGACCACGTAAATGCACGCTTTGCCTATGTAGTAACCACTAGTGACTATGGAGATATTTGGGTTAAAACCGAACTGTTAAAAAACGCCATAGATGGCGATACCGTAGAAGTAATGGTGTTTCCCCGGAGGCACGGCAAAAGGCCCGAAGGCCAGGTAGAGCGTATAATTACACGCAAAAACAACCAATTGGTAGGCCGAATAGAATTCTCAACCCGCTATGCATTTGTGGTGCCCGATAACCGGAAAATACATGTAGATGTGTTTATTCCTCTTACAAAAACAGGAAAAGCCAACCACAACGATAAGGTAATTGTGGACATAACCAAATGGCCAGGCCACGGCCAAAACCCCGAAGGAAAAGTAAGCAGAACACTGGGCCCTGCCGGTAAACACGAGGCCGAAATGCACTCCATAATGGCCGAGTTTGGCCTGCCCTTTGAGTTTCCTGAAAAGGTAGAAAGCGAAGCACAACAGCTTACCGGTAAAATAAGTAGTAAAGAACTTGCGCACAGAAAAGACTTTAGAACCATTACCACGTTTACCATAGACCCGCTGGATGCCAAAGACTTTGACGATGCCCTTTCGTACAAACCCTTACCCAATGGCAATGTGGAAGTGGGCATACATATAGCCGATGTAACCCACTATGTGCAGCCTAAATCAGCCTTGGAGGAGGAAGCAGTTAAAAGAGCCACTTCGGTGTATTTAGTGGATAGAACCATACCCATGTTGCCGGAGCACCTTTCCAACGGGTTGTGCTCTTTACGACCAAACGAAGACAAGCTTACTTTTTCGGCTGTATTTGAACTTACCCCCATTGCCGAAATTAAAAAGGAGTGGTTTGGCCGCACCATCATCCATTCTAACCGCAGGTTTACCTACGAAGAAGCCCAGGAAGCTATTGCCTCGCAACAGGGCGAATATGCCAAAGAACTGGTGCACCTCAACCAATTGGCAAAACTTATGCGCAAAGAGCGTTTTAAACGTGGTGCCATCAATTTTGAAACCACCGAAGTACGCTTTAAACTGGCCGAAGACGGCACTCCACTGGCCGTAGTACCCAAGGTGCGCTTTGATGCCCACAAACTGGTGGAAGAATTTATGCTGCTAGCCAATAAGCGGGTAGCCCAATTTGTGTATGATTTGCACAAAGGCACCGATACTTTTGTGTATAGAACACACGACAACCCCGACCCCGAAAAAATTAATACGTTTGCCAGTTTTGCCAAACGGTTTGGCCACGAACTACACCTGGACGAAGGGAGAATTTCCACCTCCATCAATGCATTGATTACCGAAATTGAAGGAAAGCCCGAAGAAAATGTATTGCAATCGTTGGCCATTCGTTCGATGGCAAAAGCTAAGTACACTACCGAACCCAATGGCCATTTTGGATTGGCTTTTAAACATTATACCCATTTTACATCACCCATCAGGCGCTACCCCGATATGATGGTGCACCGGCTATTACAGCATTATTTAAACCATGGAAAATCGGTTAATAAAGACAGCTACGAAGAACTTTGCCTGCACAGTTCGGACATGGAAAAGCAAGCGGCCGAAGCCGAACGAGCTTCTATAAAATACAAACAGGTAGAGTTTATGCAAAATGCCGAAAAGAAACCTTATGAAGGTGTAATTACCGGCCTAACCGAGTGGGGCATTTTTGTAGAAATTACCGAAACCAAATGTGAAGGTATGGTTCGACTAAGCGATATAGATGATGATTTTTACGAGTTTGATGAAGACCAATACCGTGTAATTGGAAAGCGAAATAAAAAAATGTGGAGCTTGGGAGATAAGGTAACTGTAGAAGTTATTGACACCAACATTGATCGTAGAACGATAGATTTAGCCTTTGTTGAAGCTAACAAATAGACAATAGTTGGCTGCCTGATATCAGGTGGAGTAATCTTTCCATAACTTTGAACGCAAGCAATGTAGCCAAATGGAAAACAAATTAAAAACTTTAGTAGGGCGCATAAACAAAGAATTAAAGGAGCTTAACCTGCCTCAGAAACCCGCAAACCTATACGAACCTATTAACTACATAGTAGGTTTAGGCGGCAAACGGGTACGCCCCATGTTGGCTCTTTTGGCCTATAAACTCTATAAACCGGATGTTGAAAATATTATAGCCCCTGTACTGGCTCTTGAAGTATTTCATAACTTTACCTTAGTACACGATGATATAATGGATCAAGCTCCACTGCGCAGAGGCCAACCTACTGTGCATGCCAAATGGGATAGCAATATAGGCATATTGTCGGGCGATGTAATGCTGGTTAAAGCCTATGAATTATTGGCTCAAGCCCCAAAAGACAAGTTACCGGTATTGCTATCCAAATTTAACGCTTGTGCCACCGAAGTATGTGAAGGCCAACAAAAAGACATGGACTTTGAAAGTCGCCCTTCGGTTAGTACCCAAGAATACCTGGAAATGATACGGCAAAAGACAGCCGTACTTTTAGGCTTTAGCTTGGAAATGGGAGCCATCTTGGCCGGAGCTCCAAAAAACGAATGTGATTTGCTCTACCAAGTAGGTGTAAACCTTGGTCTGGCTTTTCAGTTGCAAGACGACCTGCTGGACCTGTACGGAGGCGAGGCCTTTGGCAAACAAGTGGGAGGCGATGTAATAAATAAAAAGAAAACTATTTTAATTACTAAGGCACTTGAGGAAACCGATGAAAAAGAAACATTAATTAACTTGTACAATACAAGTATTGAAGAGCAACCTGACAAGGTGGCTTTAGTTACCTCAGCCTTTGATAAATTAAAGCTAGCACAGGAGGTAAAGCAACTTATTGCTAGTTATGAAAAAAAGGGGAATGAAAATGTAAATAGCCTAAAATCAACCTTTTCCAAATCAACCATTACTTCATTTATTAATGCTTTAAAAGAGCGGACAACATAGTTTAATCGAACTACACAACTATCCTAAAATTAAAATATTCAAAAAGCCTCATATCTTTAGTTTAAGACAACAAGATAAATTATGGAACTCTTCAGACGAAACAAAGCTGAACTCATTCCAAAACAAGACTTATTTTCTTGAAATAGAGGCCGAAAACCAAGGTAATGACAAACAGGGCAACTATTTTGTGCTTTTACGAAAACTTTCGGATGAGTGTGCTTAAGAACAATCTATGCAAGAAGGAAAAACGGTTTACATTGATTCCGAAGCATATTCATTGCAATACGCTCCCTACTTTAGAACTGACTTTAAGATTGGGTATCGCCTAAATATGAAAAAAATTTCGCAAGAATGGCTCGTAGATTCCCAAAACATAACTAATCGAGAAAATGTGCTTGAACAGTTTTTTAATGTAGCCACCGGCACCATAGATCAACGCAATCAATTGGGCTTGTTCATTAATCCGCAATACAGAATTCTTTTTAACCTGAGTTAATTTTTATTATACAGGTAAAAAGCCGTTAGCATAACCTGCTACCATTGGGCACTGCGCCATCGGGCACAGCCAGCACAATTTTTCCTTGTTCGTTGGCAAAACCGGTAATTAGCACTTCGGACATGATCGGGCCAATTTGCTTGGGCTCAAAATTGGTTACACAAATTACTTGCTTACCCACCAACTCATCAGGCTTGTACAAATCGGTTAGTTGTGCACTCGATTTTTTTATTCCCAAAGGTCCTAAATTTACATACACAATGTAGGCAGGTTTACGAGCTTCTTTAAAGAGTTCGGCCCGGGTAATGGTGCCCACTTGTAAAATTACTTTATCGAATGCTGACCAGGTAATAGGCATATTTTTGTTTTTTTTGATAAATGTCGTAACTTTATTTGTTCTACTCCGTATATTTACACAACTTAACCGAACAACAAATGGTCAAAACTACAACACGTTTATTTTTGTTAGTTATTGGTTTGGCAATTATGGAAACAGCAGTAGCGGTAACTATTGATCCTGTTAATCGTCCTAAAACCGAAAAATCAGATAGTCTAACAGTTAAAAATAAACAAATTATTTCTGGAAAGGAGAAAAAAGCTCAAAAACCTGCCCTCTCGGAAAAAAATCTTAGCTTTTGGAGCGATGAAGATGAAATAGAAGAAGACTCAACTTCTAATTCTGCGCTGTCGTTTAACTTTATTTATTACCTGATAGAAAAGTTTAAATTTCAGGTTGAATAGCACCGGTTTTCAGCAAGCTTAATTTACTACCAACCTAAATCCAAGGCCATGGATTGTAATAATTTTTACGGACGGGTCTGGTTTTAAATGTTTCCGCAGTTTAGCAATGTACACGTCCATGCTGCGCGCATTAAAGTAGCTGTCGCTCCCCCAAATTATTTGCAAGGCTGCTTTGCGGTCAAGGGTTTTATTTTTGTTTTGACATAGCAACAGTAAAAGGTCAGCTTCTTTGGTGGTTAATTTTATAGTTGTTTTATGCTGTCTAATTTCCTGGTTTTGAGTATCAAATGTAAAACCTCCAAGGGTGTAAATTTGGGGTTGTGTTGTGTCAAGGCGGTGGGTGCGTCTAAAAATCACTTGTAAACGCAATAAGAGTTCTTCCATGCTAAATGGTTTCGTAATATAATCTTCGGCTCCCAACTTAAAACCAGTAAGCTTATCGTGTTGCATGGATTTGGCCGTTAAAAAAAGAAAGGGTATATCGGGGTTTAGTTTTCTAATTTCTTTTGCTAAAGTAAAACCATCCATTTTTGGCATCATTATATCCAATAAGCAGCAGTCGAAAGGTTGCGTTTTAAAAACCTCCAGGCCTTCTTTGCCATGGGTACAAAGTACAGTACTGAATCCTTTTATTGTAAGGTATTCGGTTAAAACCTGCCCCAGGTTGGCATCGTCTTCAACCAAAAGTAGTTGTTTATTTTGCATAGGTCAGGGGAAGTTCTATGTGAAAGGTAGTGCCTTCATCAGGCGCTGAATGCACGGTTATGTGGCCATTGTGGGCTTCTACAATATATTTTACATAGCTTAAACCCAAACCAAAACCTTTTACATTGTGTACATTACCTGTAGGCACCCGGTAAAATTTATCAAAAATATGTTTTTGGGCTTCGGAGTGAATACC
>JALWRJ010000278.1 GCA_026994125.1 Cyclobacteriaceae bacterium
AAGTAAGCTTTACTTATCCTGAATCGGGCATTACAGCCATCCACGATTTTAGCATTAAAGTGGCGGCCGGAGACTCATTGGCCATCATTGGTACAACAGGTTCGGGCAAAAGCACTTTGGCGAACCTACTTACCCGTATGTTCGATACTACTGCGGGCGATATACGAATTGATGGGATTTCGATTAAAGATTACAACCCGGCCTGGTTGCGTTCGCAAATTGGCTATGTGCCTCAAGAGGTATTTTTATTTTCGGATACCATCACCAATAATATTGCTTTTGGGCGTAAAAGCATAGATGTAGAGGCTGTACACCAGGCCGCTAAAGATGCCGATTTGTATGACAACCTGATGGCTTTTCCTAAAAAATTTGATACCGTATTAGGGGAGCGGGGTATCACCTTATCGGGCGGGCAAAAACAGCGGGTATCCATAGCCCGGGCTATAGCTCGCAACCCTAAAATTTTAATTTTGGATGATGCCCTGTCAGCAGTAGATACCAAAACCGAGCATATTATACTGCATAGTATGAAACGGATTATGCAAGGCCGTACATCCATAATAATTAGCCACCGGGTTTCCAGTGCTAAGCTGGCTAATACCATTGTAGTGCTAAGCGAAGGTAAAATACTTGAACAAGGCACTCACGATGAATTAATTGCCATGGAAGGTGTTTACAAAGATTTGTACGAAAAACAGTTACAATCGGACGAGATTTTGGAAAGGTAGCACTTTATTTCCAACGAATAATTTTTTTAGATTTTTTACTACTAATATTATCGGGGATGGCAGCTTTAATACTATTATAAAGTGCTTCTATTGCTGCCTTTTTAACAAAGCTGGTATGCGCCACCAGGCTTACTTCGCGTACAGGTACAGGCGATGAGAAAGTGCGTATTTTATCTAGTTCTTTATCGGCCATATCGAGGGTAGCCAATTCAGGAAGCAAGGTTAACCCGTGGTGGTAATCAACAATTTTTTTGAGTGCTTCCAGCGAACCACATTCAAATCTGAACTTTTCGGTTTCGCTTTTTCGAGGTTTGCAAATATTAAGCACCTGGTTTCTAAAGCAATGCCCTTCGTTTAGCACCCAAACGTCCTCGAGCTTAATATCGCCTGGGGCCACTTCTAATTTTTTAAATAACGGATGGTCAAACGAAAGGTATGCCACAAATTCTTCGTAAAACAACGGGTATTCTAGTAAGGTGCTATGCTCGGCTGGGGTTACTATTATGCCAACATCCAACTGGTTTTTCTCTATTTTTTCAATAATTTGCTCGGTAATCAGCTCTTGTACTTCTACATTAATTTGTGGGTAGGTATCTATAAACGCTGTTATAAAAAGTGGAAGCAAATAGGGCGATAGGGTAGGGATGATGCCAATTTTTAATTCACCAGTTAAGTCCTCGCGCGCAGTATGAACACTTTCTTTTAGTTTTTTTGCTTCGTTTAGTACAACACGCGCCTGGTTAATTATTGCCTGTCCCAGTTGGGTGGGTGCTATGGGGTGCTGGCTTCGGTCAAAAATTTGTACCCCAAGTTGCTCCTCAAGCTTTTGTATTTGCATGCTAAGTGTGGGCTGGGTTACAAAACAAATTTTAGCGGCTTCGGCAAAATGGCGTTTGTCATCTACCGCTACTATGTACTCTAATTGTGTAAGGGTCATGGTTTATACTTTTCTTATCTGCAACTCAAATGTACTAACCAGCCACCTACTTAGCCCGCTTTATGCTTGAAAGCTTACAAATAGGGTAAGAAAAATTTATTTTATTTGATTGTGAGGTAACTTAGCATTTTTGGCTCTGTTAAAAAACCAAAGGCTCCTAAGGAGCCTCCGGTTTTTAACCTAACCTATTTATATGAAGAACTCATACGAGTAAGACAACCAGACTTACTATAGGTTTAACGAAGCCGTTAAATTATTATTTTATCAGGGATTTAATAAGTTGGGGTTTTCAAATTCGTTTCCAATTACCTCGCAATTATTGGCTTCGGAACGGCCAAACGAACTAAGCGTCATCTGCCTTTCTACATCGGTATAGGCCCAACCACCCCGGTTATTATCCCATACTACGATGTACTTTTTAGTTTCCAGCTTAATAATATCGCGCTGAAAAATATCAGTATTGTTTACATCTTTTTGGCCTGTAAACTGCATAATTTCCATGTCTTCATCTTTTACTCCGTCCATATCAGTATCGCTGTAAAACATAAACGAATGGCGTTCGGTTGAAAAAGATAAAGGCCCGGATTTATACATCCGTTGTTTTTTTTTGTTAAAGGCTCTAAATTTTAGTTCTATATTAAGCATGGCACAAATCTACTACTATGTAAAATTATTTTGCAAGCTAAAAAGGGTTCAATTCTGCCTGTATGCCACCCAAAGAAAGCGTTTAATCTACCCTAGTTAAGCTTACCAAATTTGGCTTTGATGGCTTTTTCAACCGAAATAATCATGCCTGCTGTAGCAGCTAAGATAAGACCCAACCCTAGTATAACTGCTGCATTTTCGCTGAGCTTATATATCCAACCTATACAGGAGCAAGCGGCTAAAATAGCTCCCCATTTCATCATAACTTTAGCAGCATAAGTTTGAGAAAAATCCCACCTTTCCTGGGTTAGCATGGAGGCTGCTGTGCGATATCCATACAGCCCGTTGATATGTTTGGGTGGAAATTTATGCATTAACCAGCCGGCCAATATAAAAACGCTTCCGGTGCTGGCCGGTATTAAAATGAGTGGGTTTGAAATAAATGCACTCATAATTTGAATTTTTAGGCAAGTCCAATCATTTCTTTTAATCCGGGCAAAGACCTAAAAATTTCCCAAACTACATATAAAATATAAAGCAAAATTAAAATAAAACCCAGGTTTTGAGTAAGTTTCCATTTACGCCAAATTAAAAAAAATAAAATGATGAGGATGGAACCAGACAACAGTCCTACCGATACATTAAGCCGAGCAGTATCAAAAATTATATTTTCATTTTGAATAAGGGTTTTAACAAACCAGGGGAAACCCAAGCCGATAAAAACATCGAAGATATTGCTTCCTATGGCATTGCTTACCGCCATACCCGCCCTGCCTTGTTTGGCTACAATAACCGAAGATACCATGTCGGGAACCGAGGTGCCCACGGCTAAAACAGTAAGGGCAATTACTACCTCGGGGATATCAAGTATGTGTGAAATGCCGATAGCGCTTTCAACCAATACCCAACATAAAACGGCAATTAGGCTAATGGAAATACCAAAGGTAATCAGGTAGTGGTCAGAGGAAGGGAAGAACTTGGCCAAAATCCAGTCGAGCGGTTTAAAAATAGCCCTCCATCCTGTTTTTTCTTCATCTTCATCTTCTTCGGGGTCATCGTTTAACTCATCGTAATTAAACCATTTTTTCCACATAAAAACAGCATACACATATACCCCATACAATAAAATCAGTATGGCGGCCTCCCAGGCTTCTACTCTGCCATTATAAAGTACATAATAAAGCCCTAAGATGGCAATCGCATAAAATAGTAAATCGCGTACAACAGGTTGCCAGGCAATGGTAGAATTTTTAACCACCGCTGCAGCTCCTACAATTACCAACAAGTTAAACAAGGCCGAGCCAACAATGGTACCTATGCCAATGGCTTCATGGCCACCGGGTTTTATTAGGGCAATAATTGCTACAAATAGTTCGGGGGCGCTAGAGCCTATGGCCATAAAGGTGGCTCCTGCCATATCGTGCGACATATTTAGCCGATGCGAAAGCTTATCCAGCGATACCACAAAGTACCGGTCGCTCACTTCGGCCAGCAGGTAAAAGGAAATAATTAATGCAAGAAGATAGCCAACTAAGAGCATAAATTTAAATGGTTGATATGGTTATGTTCAAGATGATTTCCTTAAAAATAAACCTCAAAGAAATAACATACTAGTCAAGAACTCAATAAAATTGCCAAATAGATTTTTAAGGGTTTTGGTTGGCTATGTGGTTTATCGCAAAAAAATACTATTTGAGTGTTTGTTTATTCATTGTTAAAACAAAAGGTAAACGGTTTATTTATACTATTTTTATTTTTGTTATTTACTTGCCTCTAAATCAAAGAGTTGTATTATTAAAATATTTTATAAAATGATTTTATATAACGTAACCGTTTCGGTAGAACCAGCCATTGCCTCTGCCTGGGTAGCCTGGATGAAAAGCCACCATATTCCTGAAGTAATGGCTACCGGCATGTTCGAACGATTTCACTTTTTTAGAGTGCTTTTACAAAAGGACGAAACCGAAACTTATTCTGTTCAGTATTTTGCAAGTTCTATGGCTAAGCTGCAGCAGTACCAGGCTCAATTTGCGCAAAGATTGCAAGCCAGTCATCAAGCTAAGTTTGGCGACCGGGTAATGGCATTTAGAACGGTATTGGAAGAGGTATAAGCCCGGCTAGCTCTCTTCTTTAAAGTATAGGGTGTAGGTATGCATGCCCAGTTGCTCATCGTAGCCGCGCACAATGTTTTGGCGATTGCCATGCACATAAATATGAAAATTTTTATCTAATTTAATGACCGACTTAATATACCTTTTGCTTTGTGTGATGGCTTGTTTGGATATGCCAAATTCATCGTAGGTTGGCAACCCTTTTTCTTCAGTAAATTCGTCTTTATATTGTTTAAACTTATTGGCCAATTCCGGTTCGGGTAACACTTGTTCGGTAAATTCCTGAATGTTAAAAGTTTCGTTTTTTGAGAAAAAAGAAATGGCATTGTTGAGCAAATCAATTTTATCTACTTTATCGGCTTCGGGAAAAGCCTCTTCGGCAAATTCTTTACACAATCCAATATAATTTTTGGTGTGGTAATAACTGTCCTGATTAGGGGTTACGTGTAAAAAATCGTTTATCCAATAGCGTGCCTCGTTGGTTTTATTGGTGTGGTCTAATACCGCCACCCGGAATCCGGTATCTTTTTCGGTATTAAAAATAAGGCAGCCTTTATCCAGTTTGTTAATATTTATACCTTGGCGGCTTTCAACTCCAAAGCCTCCCTGGTTAGGAAAAACCTTGAGGTAGGTTTCTTTGTTTTCGGATTTAAAAATGCCCAGTACCTCTACCACCTCATCGTTTAGAATGCACTCGTTAAAGTAGGCAATGTATAACTCACCGGGTTTTATATTGGGGTGTTTGCTGTTTTCGTATAAGTGCTTTGCAATGTTTACCGATTGAAGAAATAGGCTGTCGGGGTCGGTAAAAACGGCTTGTGCATAGTGGAACACCTCGTTTAATTGCAAGTCAGTTTCGTGCGTAAATGTGTAAAGCTCACCGGGCTTAAACGGTTTTAGAAAAAACGATTTTAGTAATTGGGTAACATCGGCATCTACCTTAACGGGCTGAGTGGCCAATTCCATACCTTCGTCTTCGGCCGCTATGCCTATTTTATGAATGGCCAACTCAGTTAGAGCGGCTTCTTTAAAGTTAAACATGTTTATAATAC
>JALWRJ010000279.1 GCA_026994125.1 Cyclobacteriaceae bacterium
GCTAGTGATAGCTTTATTTTTTGTTGAGCTTTATACCTATTGTACATAAAGGCTATAATAAACAAAAGCAGGAAGGCAATAATTATTAAAAAATAACGGATGCGCTCGCTTTGTTTAGCTTTTATGACTGCTAACTCTTTGTTTTTGTTGAGTAGGGCTATTTCTGCATCTCTCGATTTTATTTCAAAATTGGTTTCTATGTTGGCTATTTCTTTTACTTTTTCCTGATTTAGCAGGCTGTCTTTATAGGCCATATTTAAATCGCGGTAAACCAGTGCTTGTTTATAATTCTTTAGTGAGTAATAAGAATTATACAAGGTTTCAGTTACCATTTCTAATAATGGAATATTTTCGAGTTCTTTTGCAAGCTCATACGCTTTATTGCCATACGCAAGGCTTAAATTATAATTATGTAGTTCATTATAACAAACCGATAGGCTGTTATAGCAGGCTAATATTTTGCTTTTAATGTGTTGCTTTTTAAATATATCGGCCGATTTTAAGTAATACGAAATAGCGTTTTGGTAGTCTTTTTTGTTTTCGTACACCGATGCTATATTATAATAGGCAAAGGCAATGCCAATGGTATCGGCCAGTTTTTGGCTTATGGAAAGAGCAGCCTTGTTAAAGTAAAAAGCACTATCAAATTGTTTCAATCTGCGCTTAATATTGCCCGCACTTAGGTAACTAATGCTTAAGTAAAACTCATCGTTCAGTTCTTTTTGTAATTTAATGGCTTTTTGTACATATTCGTTCGCTTTTTCATAATTTTTTAGTGCTTTGTACACCAACGATAAATTACCATAGTTTTTAGCTAATTTAATTTTATTGTTATCCCTCTTATTAATAGCTGCTATTTTTAAATAATTTGTAAGTGCCTCGGTATAGTTTCCGGCATGGAAATATGCATTTGCCAGGTTGTTATAAATGATATGTTTTGAAGGGTGGCTTTCCAAGCGATTGAAATATTGTAGTGCCCTTTTATATGAGCTAATTGCGTTGGCCATATCATCGGTTAGTTCGTACACAATCGCTAGCGAAAAATAGTTTTCGGCCAGTATGGTATCGTTATGTAACGATTTACTTAGTTTAATTGCCTTTGTTAGCGAATCGATAGCTTCGGTTTTTTGACCCATGGCAGCCATGGCTACTGCTTCGAGCTCCAGTGCCGAAGCGTACTTGCCTTTAAGTCCAAGTTTGGTAGCTCGCTGTTTGGCTTCTTGTGCAAAACGCAAACAATTGGGCGCCAATTTTGTATGGGTTATTGGAAAAGAAGCTAACGCTATTAAAGTATCTAGTTGCTTAGTTTCCGGTAAAGGGCCAATCGATTGTAGCACTTGCCCGGCATTTTGCTGGGCAAAGCCATGCCCCCCGAAATAAAAAACACAAACGATTAACCACAAAAAATGCTTCATACTAAAGGTAGTCTGTTATCAAAAATGAGAAAAAATAGGGAAAATACACGAATATGTTAGGGGTTTTCCCTATTTAGTATTAGTGCTGGCGGGGCTTATTTTGAAGTTGGAAAACAATAGAAACAAAAACTATGATTACATCACATGCAAATAAATTAGTTGGCTTACTAATTTTATTTATTTTTTTTAGCTGCTCAAAAAAAGATGAGCCCGTAGCTGTAACGGCCTCTGCCGGGGAAGACCAAACCGTTAAACTTGGAGAGGCCGTTACTTTTCAAGGTAGTGGCAACAGTACTTCGGGCGCAGCCTTAAGCTATGCCTGGGAAATGCTAACTTTTCCTGCCGGTAGTACGTTAGGTGGGCTTACCTCACAAGCTCAAACCATTACCTTTTCGCCCGATTTGGAGGGTGATTACACCTTACGGTTAACCGTTACCGATGCCAATGGAGCTGCAGCTACCGATGAGGCCAAAGTAACGGTAGAACCAGCCGATTTTGTTGTTATCGACTCCAATATTGATGCTCCCATGGACTTAACTAATTTAAACGAAGGGGTTGATTATTTGGTAAAAGGATTTGTAAGTGTAAATGCAGCACTTACAATTCAGCCTGGTGTGCGTATCCATTTCGACCCCGATGCGGGTTTTAAAGTAACCAGCAGTGGTTCGTTAAAAGCCGTAGGTACAGCTAACGATAGTATCATTTTTACGGGTTCTACCGAAACAGCCGGTTTTTGGAGAGGTTTGTTATTTGAAGATTCTGATAACAACATCAATGAGCTTACCTATTGCCGGGTATCTTATGCAGGTAGCAACGAGTTATCAGGTGAAGTAGGAAAAGCAAATATTGGAATAGGTTATTTTTTGAATCCTTCTCGTGTAAAACTAAAAAACACCCTGGTACGCGATGCTGATGGAAGAGGTATTTCATTTGATTACAGAGCAGGTGGTCGATTCCCTGAGTTTGCTGATAATAAAATTGCCAATAATAAAGGTATGGCCATGCGTATTAATGTAATTACTGCCGGAGATTTAGATGGCAACACTGCCTTTAGCAGCAATGGTACCGATGCCGTAGAAATTTACTCGGGTACTTCGCCTGTATCGTTAAGCGAAGATGCTACCTGGCCGGCCTTAAGCAGCGCTATTCCTTACCAGGTGCAATCAAATATTCTAGTAAAAGCAAACTTAGAAATTGACGCGGGTACTACCCTGGAGTTTGGTAGCGATATGTATATGCGCGTGGATGAAACCGGTTCTTTGCTGGCAAAAGGCAATGCAAATGAGATAATTACTTTTACAGGAGTTACCAAAACTAAAGGGTTTTGGCGCGGGCTTTATTTTGAGGATTCAAACAACGTGATTAATGAACTTGCCTATGTTACCCTTGAGTATGGAGGATCTTCTAACTTAACCACTCAACTTAAGAAAACTAACCTGGGAATAGGTTATTTCTTAAAATCGACCAAACTTAAAATAAGCAACGTTATTTCGCGCAATAGCGATGGCACCGGCTTTGCCATAGACTACCGTTCGTGGGCAGAACTGCCTACTTTTAGCAATAACTCCTTCTCGGATAACACAAGTTATGGAATAAGAATACATCCTTATCAATTGCAGTATTTAGATAAATTTACGGTGTATTCGGGCAATAACGGAAACAGCGGTATTTTAGTAGAAGGCTCTAGTTCGCCTACCGAAATAGATAACGATGCTACGTGGATTAGGCCTGATGATGGTAGTAAATATGTTATGGATTGCTTTGTGATTTATAATGGAAATTTAGAAATTGAACCCGGTGTGGTACTTGAATTTGAAGCTGATAAATACTTTAGGATTGATGGCAGTTTAAGTGCCGTTGGCACAGCCAATCAGCGTATTTTGTTTAGCGGAGTTTCCAAATCGGCAGGTGCCTGGAAGGGCGTGCTTTTCAGAGATTCTAATAATACTCTTAACAAATTGCATTTTGTGGATATTGAGTATGGAGGTAGCTCCACTAACGGGGTTGCAAAAGCCAACCTTAATGTTGATCAGTTTTCTAGCTTTTCTATGGTAGATGTTCAAAACTCCAGCTTTACCAATAGTGCCGGCTATGGCATTGCCATATCGGGCTCAAGCAGTATTGTTAATACAAATAATACATTTAGCGGTAATGCACAGGCCGATATCTTTCAAGAATAACACCTAATTGCAAAAACTTGCTCGATAAGAGTCTTGGGGTATGCTCAAGGCTCTTTTTTTTTACTAAATTGCAGGTGAAACTCTACAAGTCTTTTACTTATGAAAAAATTAGTGTACGGCATCTCTATTTTGTTATTTCTTAGCGCTTGCAATCAAAAGCAAACCCCTAAAAACATCCATATTCGCAATACCATGGCAACGGTTTTTGTGCAACAAGCCCCCGAATATAAGGCGTTGGCCACTCAGGCCTATGCGTTGGCTCGAATGGTATTGGATAACCAACTAAAAACAGCCACCAAGCCATTGGCTGTGGTATTGGATATTGACGAAACCGTGCTAGACAATAGCCCCTACCAGGCCAAACAAATTGTAGAAAATTTTAATTACCCCACCCATTGGAACGAATGGATTACCAGCGAAAATGCCCAACCGATACCGGGCTCTTTAGCGTTTTTGCAGTATGCCAATGCCAAGGGAATTGTGATTTTTTATATCTCGAACCGAAAAAATAAAAACCTGAAAGCTACTATTAATAACTTGCAAAAATTTGGATACCCCCAAGCCGATAGTGCACATGTTTTGCTTAAAACCACCACAAGTAGCAAAGAGGAACGCAGGCAAACAGTTATTGACCAGGGCTTAGAAATAGCGTTGTTTATTGGAGACAACCTGGATGATATGAGTGCCGAATTTGAAGTAGATGATTATAACAAGCGGGAGGAAGCCTATTATGCCAATCAGCACAAATTTGGTAGTAAGTACATTGTGTTGCCCAACCCTACGTACGGGAAATGGGCCATAAACAGAGGGTTTTATAACCCAAAGTTTAATCAGGATTCGGTGGCTAAAGCTAACTTAAACACATTTTAATGGCCAACCAAAAATTACAACAAAAAGCACAAGAGTTGGGCTTGGCAACTATTACCAGGCATATATTTATATGTGCCGACCCCACCGAAGCTAAATGTGCAGGCAAAAAAAGAGGGCTGGAATCCTGGAAATACCTTAAAAAGCGCTTAAAAGAATTGGGGCTGTCGCAAACCGGTGAAGTGTACCGAACCAAAGCCAATTGCCTGCGCGTTTGTATGAAAGGCCCCATTGCGGTGGTGTATCCGGATGGTGTGTGGTACCACTCCTGCACCCCCGAGGTGCTCGAAAAAATTATTCAGCAACACTTACTTGGTGGCCAGCCGGTAAAAGAGTATCAAATAGAGGGTTAGCCCGTATGGGCAATAACAGGTGTGCGAATGGTTTGCCAGCTCAATTTGCTTTTCAGTAAAAACAACTAAGCTATTGGTAATAGTTTAGCTTATTATCTTGTTTTTTGCAGCCGGGTGTTGTAAATTTAATGCACCAAACAACCAAACTTAGTTATTATGGCTTACACCAAAAAATTTAGAGACCAACACGATGATTTAGTTGAGCGCGCTATGGCAATCAGCAAACTATTAAACGAAGAAAAACTAACCCAGGATGCCACCGAAATACGCGATATGCTATCGGGCTTGCTGGGCAAGTTAAAAATACATTTAGCCGTAGAAGATAAGGCCTTGTACCCGCAATTAAAGGCCTGTGGCAACCACGAAGTTGTGGCTATTGCCTTGCAATACGAAAAAGAAATGGGCGGCATTGGCGAGTTTGTAGCCAATTACTCCAAAAAATGGGGTAGTGCCTTGGCTATTCAGGAAAACGCCAAAGGTTTTATTGACGAAACCCACCAGTTAATCAATGCATTGAGTTCTCGTATTAAAAAAGAAAACGACTATTTATATAAATTGGCAGATGATTGTTTATAAAAAGCGGCCAATTTTAACTCCTTAAGCTGGTTTAGTGCAGTTTGGGCTTTTCTTTCCTGTTTTTTATCATTT
>JALWRJ010000280.1 GCA_026994125.1 Cyclobacteriaceae bacterium
ATTTTAGATAATTTCGAGGATGAGGCAGACATGAAGATTAAATTTGATATTGATGTATTGAATGATACCAACCTGGAGGGCACGTGGTATAACTACCAGGATAAAGAAACCTCTGATATTAAATTTGTTAAAGTAAAATAAGATACTTTATTTCTCGTAGCTGGTGGCCTGTTTTTTTGCCCATAAACAGAGGCCATTTTATCTTATTAACTTAACGACTTTTCTACTTTTTTATGCATCAGCCTGCTCCGTTTTTTTATTACAGCCAATCGTTTGCCCGCCTGCTTAAAAAACTAAATATTACCTTAGTGTTTAGTACCTACCAGGCGGGTAGGGTAGTTTTTGTAAGTTCCCCTACCGGAGAAACATTGTACAAATTTGCTAAGAATTTTAAGCGACCCATGGGCATGGATGTATCCGAAAACCGCTTGGCGGTAGCTTCACGAAATTATATCGAGCAGTTTTCTATGTCGCCAAAATTAGCCAGGGCTTTTCCTCCAAAACCCGGTTTTTACGATGCCTTTTATACCCCTCAGGTAAAATACTACACCGGTATTTCGGATATGCACGAGGTTGCGTTGGTAGGTGAAGATGTTTGGGCAGTAAATACTGCCTTTTCGTGCATTACAAAAATGAGCTCCACCAGGCATTTCGAAGTAATGTGGCAACCCGATTTTATTACCGAATTAGCGCCCGAAGACCGCTGCCATTTAAATGGGATGATACTAGATGATGGCCAACCCGCCTATGTTACTTTTTTTGATACCAGCAATACTGACAACGGGTGGCGCAAAACCCCATTAAATACCGGGGTGCTTTACGATTGTCAACAGCAAAAAGCCTTGGTTTCAAACCTTGCTATGCCGCACTCGCCTTTAAAAGATGGCGATACCATTTATTTTTTACAATCGGCTACGGGCGAAGTCATGCAGTACCATTTACCCACCGGTAAGCTAACCTGTATTATTAAGCTAACTAGCTTTTTAAGAGGTATGGATAAGCTGGGTGATTATCTGTTTATTGGGGCTTCTAAAATGAGGCAAGAATCAAAAACTTTCAAAGACCTGCCAATAAGTGAACAAAGCTTTGCCGGTATTGAGGTGGTTGATTTAACAACTCAAAAAAGAGTAGCCGGGCTTACCTATACAGATAAAATTAAAGAAATATTTGAAGTAAAGTTGATTAAAAATATAGCGACCCCCTTAATGCTTACCGAACAAGACGAAGGCTATGAACGCTGCATTTCCTGTGGCGATACTATTAACTACTGGTTGGTGGAAGATAAGGAAAAAACCAATGAGCAAACTAACCCAACACCTTAGCTTTGCTCAACATTTGGCCGGTAGCCAGGTAATGGTTTAGTGCCTTTTCCCAATACTTCATGTCTTCATGAAAATGTTGTGCCACCATACTTTGTATCATTGTTTTACCCAGTTCGCTTAACGCAGTATAGCGATAGCTAAGCTCGGCTGTGCAGCCTTGCCTGGCTTCGTGTAATTGTATGCTTATACGCACCGTAAAAAGCCCTTGGGTAACCCGTAAAAACTCAATCCATTTTATATCAGGCTCGTATTCAGTTACTTGCCAAACAGTTTCAATGCCCTGCCCAAAAGGGGTTACAAATACGCAATTTTTTTCGATTATGCCCGAACGGGAATACACCATTTCATATTCCCAACCTTCAATCCATTCGGTTTCGCGCACCGGGCATAGCAAAGGAAACACTTGCTCGGCAGTAAAATTGTAATGATGAATAGAATTAAATGTTTGGGCAAACATAGAACAAGTATAGTAAATTTTTACTCAAATTGGGCGCTTACAGTTGCTCTTCTTACTTTAGCAGTTTCAATTTTTAAGGCTCCATTCGATGCACTCATTTTTGCGTACCCTCCATACCTTTTACATTCTGCTGTGGTTTGTTATATCGTTTTTGGTGTTGTTTCCTTTTTTTTTGCTATTTAGCTTAACGCCTTCGTGGCACCATTGGGCCTATAAGCTCGACCACCTGTGGGCCTTGTTTTACTTTAGGGTTTCCCTGTTTTCCACGCAGGTTGAATTCGAGTCGGTGCCTCCCGGTAGTGGGCCGGTTATCTATTGTGCCAATCACTTTTCTACCATGGATATCCCCAGTATGGCCTTGCTACCAAAACAAGCTTGCTATGTAGGAAAAGAAAGTATTAAAAAACTGCCCTTATTTGGGTATATGTTTAAAACGCTTCACATTACCGTAAACCGAAGCAGTTTGAAAGACCGAGGCAGGGCTTTTCAAAAATATAAGGAGGCTCTTAACCAGGGTAAATCCCTGTTTATTTTCCCCGAGGGAGGCATTGTGTCAACGCATTTTCCATACCAGGCAAAGTACAAGGATGGCCCCTTTAAGGTGGCAATTGAACAGCAAGTACCCATTGTTCCGGTTACTATTGCCTATAACTGGAAAGTGCTGCCCGATGGAGATTGGCTGATAAAATCTTTAAAAATTAAACTTATTGTGCATACGCCCATGCCAACCAATGGTTTGCAGGCCAACGATGTTCCTGTATTAAAAGAAAAAGTATTTGCAACCATTCAAAACCGTTTGTTGCTTGAAAACAGTTTAACGGACACTAAATAAAGTAATAAAAAGCTTTTATAGCAGTTATATCAATAAAACATTTTACTGCGCTAATTTTGAGCTTTATCTGTAAATAAAAACCTATGCGAAAACATTTTTTTTGGATTCAGTGGCAGCAACCTTACCGATCTGTAACTTCCTTCTTGTTCCTGTTACTCGTGCTACTTGCTACGGCAGTGGTTGTATTGGTTTTTATCGGATCCGAAGGCATCTTGGGTTGGCACACCTATAGCATTAAAACGGGTGCAGAGTTAGTGGCGCAAACCATTAACATTGGCCCCTTTAGCTTTCCTGTTACCGAGCGATTAGTAGTTATTAAAGAGTTTTTTGCCGGAGGAGCTATGCCGGCTACCTTAACCGCCAAATACATACTGTGGGCTGTTTTGGCCTTTTCGTTAAGTTTATTGCTAGCCGCTATATCTTATTTTAAGCGATGGGGTTTTATGCTTTTTGCCGGAGGTTTATTCTTTTTTGCTACCCTGCTACACCCCGAAATGCTTAAGCTGGGTGGTTTGGGAGATACCTGGCTCATGGCTCTTACCTTTTTGATATTGATTGGCCCCTCGTATTATTTTCAAAGTTTTGGCAGGCACGCTGGCTTTATGTTGCGGTGGCTAAGTATAGCAGGGGTACTGGTGTTGTTTGTAGTGGGCTTGGCCTGGCAAAGTCAGGTGTTGTTGCCTTACAATGCCTTGGCAAGCTATGGCATGTTAGCGCCTTATTTGGTGGTGCTTTTTTTTGTGTTTTTGGTAGGGCACGAGGTGGTGCAGGGCTTTGCCGCTGCTATTGCCGGAGGGCACGATGAACCCGGAAATAACCGGATGAAGCATATCCTGGTTATTAGCTTTATTTATTTGCTAAATGTACTTATTTCATACTTGCAGGTTACTCATGTAATCGATTGGAATTATGTAACCATTAGCCCCTTTATATTGTTGGTAGTAGCTTCAGTACTGGGTGTTTGGGGCATACATTGGCGCTATAAGGTTTACGCAAAAGTGCAGGCTAACGCACCCGTTTGGGTAATGCTGTATTTAAGCATAGCCATTATTTCACTGGCTTCCATTGCCTATTTTATGTGGGCCTTGGAAGACCCTTTTCTTAAAATAATTTCCGATTTCATTTTGTTTACACAGCTGGCTTTTGGCCTTGCCTTTTTGTTTTACTTGTTATATAATTTTATTTCTTATATAGAAGAAGGGCATCCGTTGGTTCCGGTGCTCTACCAGCCATCCAACCTGCCTTACTTAACGTACCGTATGTTGGGTATGGCCATAATCACAGGGCTGGTGCTTATGCGAGACATTAAATACCCTATTTGGTATTCGTTGGGGGGCTACTATAATAGCATTGCAGGATATTTTGAAGATAGAAAAGATGATGAGCTTATTGAGGCATTTTATTTAAAAGGGGCTGATTTAAGCAAGAAAAACCATAAAAGCAATTACAAGTTGGGTATGCACTTTATTGATACCGACCACGAACAGGCCATCAAGTATTTTGGCGAGGCTTCTAAACGTGTACCCACTCCGCAAGCATTTGTAAATAAAGCCAACCTCGAAAAAGACGAAGGTATGTATTTTGAAGCTTTATTTACCTTGCAGCAGGGGTTAAGCCAGTTTCCTGACAACGAGGCGCTATTGACCAACACCGGGGTGCAGTTTGCCAAGGCCGGGTTGCTTGATTCGGCTTGGTTTTACCTAAGCAAAAGTGCAGGCAAGTTGGCTCAAAATAATGCATTGGCCATGGTGCTGCAAAATCAAATACAGGTATCCTCGCTCGATTCGGCTTATTTATTTACCAACTTAAATGCCATTGGTAAAACAAATGCAGCAGCCCTGGGGGTACAAACCGAACCCTGGCAACAAGTAACTACAAATAAGCTTACCGGACAGGGTTACCTGAATAACTTAATTGTTAGCAATTTAATACCCTATGATTCAGCTAATTACAGGCTTTTGTCAGCCATGGTTGATGGCACCAAACACGCAAAGGCAAAAGAACAACTCAGTTATTCGCTGGCTTTGTATGCCTGGCGGCACGAACGCATAAACGATGCCATTAATCGCTTGCAAGAGCTAACCTCACTCACACAAGATAAACAACATTTGTATTTTGAAATGCTGGGCTTGCTGCATTTAAACTATCGCTCGTATGCCATGGCAGCCCATTATTTTACGGTGGCCATGGAGGCCGCCCCGCTGGGGACTATTACCGGTTTGCGAGGGCTGGCCTTAGCGCAGTCGGAACTAGGCGAGTTTGAAGAAGCCATCACGCATTGGAAAGAACTAGCAGCTAAAACCGCCCTAGAAGAGCAAGCCCTGGAGGCTACAGTTATGCAACAGGTGCTAACCGGTTTGCTTAACGAAACCGATAGTGTAGCCACCGATGATATGAGCCTTTACCTGCGGGCTCGCTATGCCAGGTTATGGAAAGATGAATTTGAGGTAAAAAAGCTGTGGGAAGCCATTAAAGACCTTGAATTAAAAAATAATTTGGCGTTGGATTTGGCACAGTATTATTTTGAAACTGGTAATGCTGATGCAGCTATTCGATTTTATTCATTTATAGTACCCAACCAGGCACAAGAGTTGCAACGAGCCTACGATTGGCTGGGTATTAAAATGGCCTATGCCGGAGTTACCGGTAATCTTACAGAACAAGTGGCTGCTTTTAAAGCGCACGGGTTCGATTTTCGGCCTGATAAGCGCTTGGAAGCCCTGTTTTTTACCGCAAACCTCGAAAATCTATCCAAGGGTCAACTAGGGGAACTGGCTTCGTCTAATCCTTTTTTTGCCGAAGGGGTAGTTTGGGCGGCCGGCCATAGTATTA
>JALWRJ010000281.1 GCA_026994125.1 Cyclobacteriaceae bacterium
TAAAGGAGTTTCGTAACCAAAAAATTGGATTGCTAGATTACTCAGCCGTTATTTTTACCAGTCGTAATGCAGTAGATCATTACTTTACTATGTGCCAACAGGTAAAAGCCGATGTGCCTGCCGATATGAAATATTATTGCATCTCCGATCAAACGGCACATTACCTCCAAAAATATATTACCATACGTAAGCGTAAAATATTTACCGGTACACGTACCGCAGCCGATTTAATTGAGGTGCTTAAAAAACATCCCGATGAAAAATACCTGTTCCCATGTTCGAATATTCGCAAAGACGATATTCCTAATTTTTTGAAGGAGAACAACTATCAGTTTGATGAAGTAGTGCTTTATAAAACTGTGGCCAGCGACTTATCCGACCTGGCCGAAATTAAATACGATATCATTGCTTTCTTTAGCCCATCGGGTATTAACTCGCTATTTGTTAATTTTCCTGACTTTAAACAGGAAAACACCCGGCTGGCCGCCTTTGGCCCCACTACCGCTAAAGCAGTTAAAGAAAGAGGCTTGATTTTAGACATTGAAGCTCCGCTACCCAATGCCCCTTCTATGACAGGCGCCCTGGAACTTTATATTAAGAAAGCTAATAATATATAAAACCCACAAGCATTCTTTTCCGTTTTTTAACGTAGATTTTGCATAAGGTGGTGCAGATTTAGTTTTTTGCTATTATATTTATGCCTCAATAAAATAATCTATGAGAAATAAATCTATACTTCTTTTATTTCTAGGCCTGTTTATATACGTAGGGGTACGTGCTCAGCAAGACCCTGAGTTTACCCAGTTTATGAACAACAAAATGTACTATAACCCTGCGTATGCCGGAGTAGAAGGAATAACCCGACTATCCTTAGTAGTACGCTCCAAATGGACAGGCTATACAGGTACCTTCAATGATGGCGGAGCTCCTACAACTGAAGTACTTACCATGAGTGCCCCCATTTATAAATTAAATAGTGGCTTTGGTGCTTATTTAATTAACGATAACCTGGGTTCGTTAAACAATTTGGCCTTGCAAGGTTCGTACGCCTACCATGTGGCAGTTAAAGATGCCAAACTAAGCTTTGGTATTAATGCCGGCTTTTATTCGCAGTCCATAGATTTTGATAACTACCGACCTAACGATATTAACGACCCGGTAATACAAACCGGAAAACAAACCCAGTTTAGGCCCGATATGGGTGCCGGAGTTTTTTACCAGGCAAAAAAACTGTATGGTTCTATTAGTGTTTCGCATTTGTTAAACCCTAGTTTTAACTTTGGTTCCGATGCCCTGCGAAACTCCTTAGAGCCCACTTTATATGTAATGGGTGGATATCATTATGATATTACATACAATTTAGAGCTTACTCCATCGTTACTAGTTCAATCAGATTTTAATAAATACCTGATAAACTTAGGAGCGATGTTAACTTATAACGAAAAATTTTGGGGTGGTATTACCTATAAATATTTGGAGTCGGCCTCCCTTATTGTAGGTATGAGCTTACTTAAATCGAATGCATTGCAAATTGGATATGGCTTTGATTACATTGTACATGACCAACAAGCAAAGCAGGCAACCTCTAACGAGATTCGATTGAGTTATGCCTTGCCAATTAACCCGTTTGGGTCGCGAAAGGTGGTTCGAACCCCCCGTTTCAGGCATTAATTCTGATTTTATTTTGGATTTTCGCAAATTATCTACAATTTGTGGTGCGAATTTCAATTTTAATTGTTTTTTTAGTAGGATGGATTGAATTCATTTTAAAATACATCGTAGTTTAGCAGCTGCAATTGTTAGTTTAAATGTGGATTAAACTTAGAACATGATAATACATAGGATAAAACAAGCAAGACTATCAAGTCTATTATTAGTTAGCTTATTGGCATTTACCGGATGCGGCCTTTTTGGAGGTGGAGGTAAAGGTGGTGACATGGGTGAACTTGTGGGTGTGCCCGACCGGGAAGGTTGGGTAATGATGACCCCTTTTGGAATGCGACCTATTCCGGCTGGTACCTTTCATATGGGGCAAGCCGATGAAGACGTAGGAGCCACGCAAATTAACCACAACAAGCAGGTAACCATCGGTTCGTTTTTTATGGACGAAACCGAAATTACCAATAACGAGTTTAGGCAATTTATTTTTGCCGTACTCGAAGACTCGGCCAGCACCCTGGGAGAGCAGTTTATTCGCGATAACTATTATCCGGATACTACCGTGTTTACCAAAGATTTTACACACCACATGGGCGACCCCTTGCAAGAATACTACTTTTGGCATCCGGCTTACGATTACTACCCGGTAGTAGGTGTTAGCTGGGAAGCAGCCAAGGTATTTTGCCAGTGGCGCACCGAGTACCTAAACGATTACCGCAGCTCGGTAGGCGAGTGGCCTATGCCTAACTTTAGGCTGCCTTCCGAAGCCGAATGGGAATATGCTGCCCGGGGTGGGCGCGATATGGCCAAATACCCTTGGGGTAACCCATATTTGCGTAACTCCAAAGGTTGTATGCTTGCCAACTTTAAACCTGGCCGTGGTAACTACTACGATGATGGCTATGCCTATACTTCTCCCGTAGGTTCGTATTTCGAAAACGATTATGGCTTGGTAGATATGGCAGGTAATGTATCAGAATGGACGCAAGATGCCTTTAACCCGGCTTCGGTTCCGTTGGTTTGGGATTTGAACCCCGAATACAAAGATGCGAACGAACCTCGCAAAGTAATTAGAGGCGGTTCATGGAAAGACGTAGCGTTTTTCCTCGAAACCGGTACCAGAGCTTTCGAGTATAAAGACTCTACCCGTGCCTACATTGGCTTTAGATGTGCCATGACACATTTGGGTCGATCAAGTGGATCAGAATTTTAATTTTAAAAAATATTTTTTTACCTTGTAAAAACTTAGTAATATTAACAACCAATTTAATCATCAATAGAAGAACTTAAACAACAAAACAATGAGTAAACAAAAAAAAGGTGGATTTTCAGAACTGCTCTTTAAAACTATAATGCCTAAGGTGTATGGTATTGGAGCATCTGTTGTAATTATTGGAGCGTTATTTAAAATTCAACACTTACCAGGTGCCGGAGCTATGCTTGGCATTGGGCTTAGTGTTGAGGCCGTAATTTTCTTTTTAAGTGCGTTTGAACCACCTCATAAAGATCCGGACTGGTCTAAGGTATATCCTGAACTAGCAGACGATTATTCAGGCCCTGCTAATGCCCCTCGAATTGCTAATGCTGGTAAGGGCGACAATGTAGCTCAAAAGCTTGACCACATGTTAGAAAGTGCCAAAATTGGCCCCGAACTTATAGAGAGTTTAGGCAAAGGCATGCAAAACCTGGCCAACAATACCAAACAATTAGCAACAGCCAGCGATGCAGTAGTAAAAACACAGGAATACACTAAAAATGTAGAAGTGGCTACTAAAAACTTATCGAGTATGTCAAATGCTTATAGCTCAGCTACTTCGGCTATTCAAAAAATGTCGGAGGCTACCGGAAATGCAAAAGAATACAACGAAGAATTAGGCAAAGTAACCACACAGCTTAAAGGCTTAAATGCCATGTACGATACCGAGCTTAAAAACTCTGATAGCCACCTGAAAGCCATGAACAAATTTTATGGAAATATGGCTTCGGTTATGGAGAATATGGAAAAAGCCGGTAAAGGCACCGAGAAGTTCTCTCAAGAAATGCAAAAACTTACGGGTAATCTTACCTCTTTAAACAGTATTTATGGAAGCATGCTAACCGCAATGAAAGGTGGAGGCCCTGCTGCGTAATCAGAATTAATGATTAACATAAACTGTATAGTGAAACAACATATTAACTTAAACAACGAATAATATGGCTGGAGGCAAAGAAACCCCAAGGCAGAAAATGATTGGGATGATGTACCTGGTACTTACTGCGCTGCTTGCATTGCAGGTAAGTAATGCCGTACTTGAAAAGTTTATTTTTATCGATAAGGCCTTAACGCGTATGGCGAAGGATTATGGACAAAAAAATACTCAAACCATTTCAAGCATTGAAGCACAAGTTGCTAAACGAAATAACAAAGAAAATGAAGTTGCCTTGCTAAATGTTGCAAAAGAGGTGCGCGCTAAAACTTCTGAAGTTATCAAAAAAATGGATGACTTAAAGGAAGAAATGGTAAAAATTACCGGTGGTCGCGACCCGGAAACCGGTGCTTTAGTAGGTGCTAAGGACTACGACAAAGTAGGAACCATGATGGTGGGGCCACAAGCAAAAGGTAAGGAGCTTAAACTAATGCTTAATAACTACTCTAAGTATTTGATGGAGAAAACAGGTGAGGGAAAAGAGCGGTTTCCGTTGCTAGGCCGTGATGCAAAAGATTTTAAAGAGTTTGCTAACGACCCTAACCAAAAAGATAAGAACTTTGCTCAACTGTTTTTTGAAAACACCCCTACCGCAGCCGGTATGGCTACGATGAGTTATTTGGAAACAGAAATATTAAACTACGAACGAATTGCTTTGTCTATTTTAGCCGATAGCGTTGGAGCAGGCGAAGTATCGTTCGATAAAATTTTCCCTTTAATTAGGGCAGAATCAAATGTGGTTGCAGCCGGTGCTAAGTACCGTGCTCAAATGTTTATTGCAGCTTCTTCATCCGCACTTAATCCGGTAATGTATAAAGATGGCAAAGAGTTGCCTCTTTCAGAATTAGATATTGCCGGTAACCAAATTAAGTATGGCCAAATTGAGTTTTCGGCTTCTGGTGCCGGTGAAAAATCCTATAAAGCCAAAATTGAATTGGATGGCAAAGTGTACGAGGATGTTATCCCCTACACCGTTATTAAGCCAAGTATCCTTATATCATCAAGTGCACTGTCGGCCTTATGGAAAAATTGTGGTAATGCTTTAAATGTACAGGTACCTTTACTGGGTACCAGCTATAACCCAAGTATTACAGCAACTAATGCTACGGTTGTTAAAGGTGCCGGTAAAGGAGAAGTAACCATTATACCTAAAGCTCGGGGTAAAGTAGTAATGACTGTTAAGAGTAATGGCTCTTTGGTTGGTACTAAAACTTTTACCGTTAAAAATATTCCTTTACCCAAGTACGAACTTAAAATACCCAGCTCGGCTGGCAATATGAACGATGGTGTTAAAGGCCGTGCCTTTAGGCAGGTTACCATTAACGCAGTTCCCGAACCCAGTTTTGCAAGCGATGTACCTAAAGATGCTCGTTACCGGGTACGCGAAGTAGAAGTTAAGCTGGTTCGAAATGGTGATCCAGTAAAAGTTCAGAAATTTAAAAAGAATAAAATTACCTTAACTTCGTTTGCCCAGCAGGCACGTAAAGGTGATATTTATATTTTTACCATTAAACCAGTGGTTAGAACTACCTTTCAAACTAAATCCGACAGTGTACCTGCACGTAA
>JALWRJ010000282.1 GCA_026994125.1 Cyclobacteriaceae bacterium
ATTATGAGTTTACAGTAACCCCTTCAGCTGGCTATACTATGAACTTAACCTCGCTGGTATTTGATGAATGGCAAAACGATACCGGAACAGGAACTGGCAACTATTTTTGGACGGTACGCTCTAGCCTGGATAGCTATGCAGCTGATATTCAAGCTCCAACCAGTGTGGCTCAAGTAAATGTATCAGGAGATAACAACGGCTCTATTACCACAGGTAATACTGTAACGTTACCAGGCAGTTTTAGTGCCCTAACTAGTGCAGTTACCTTTAGATTTTACGCCTACGATGTAAGTGTCAATACGATGGACTGGGGTATAGATAATGTAGTTTTAAACGGTACAGTTGCCGATATTACCAGCCCCAGCATAACAGCGACTAACCTACCTACGAACCAAACCTATGCCATAGGCGAAAATCTTGATTTTGTTATTGATTACGATGAAGCCGTGGTTGTGGCAGGAGGAACCCCTCGTATTCAAATCACCTTAACATCGGGTACCGTCTATGCCAACTACCTGAGTGGTTCCGGCACTAACAGCCTTACGTTTAGATATACTGTTGCCTCTAACGATGAAGATGCAGATGGCATTTCCCTAACCTCTCCAATTGATTTAAACGGTGCAACCATACAGGATGGAGCTGGAAATAACGCTGATTTGGCCATTTCTACGGCAGGAACAGGAAGCATTTTAGTAGATGGGGTGGCTCCATCGGTAAGTAGCCTTACCCTGCCGGCCAACCAAACGTATGCTCCTGGAGACAATCTAAATTTTATAGTAAATTACAATGATAATGTAACAGTTGCAGGCGGTACCCCACGCATCCAAATAACGTTATCATCGGGTACAGTTTATGCCAATTATGCCAGTGGTTCTGGTACGGCTAACTTAACCTTTACGTACACCGTTGCCACCAACGACCTGGATGCCGATGGCATTACCCTTACCTCCCCCATCGATTTAAACGGGGCTACCATGCAAGATGCCAATGGAAATAATACCGACTTGGCCATTTCTACCACAGGTACAGGTAGTATTTTAATAGATGGAGTAGCGCCTACGGTAAGCAGCCTTACCCTGCCGGCTAACCAAACCTACCTACTAGGCCAAAACTTAAACTTTATTGCCAATTTTAATGAACCGGTCACAGTAGCCGGAGGCACCCCTCGTATCCAAATTACACTAAATTCGGGTACGGTATATGCCAATTACGCGAGTGGGTCTGGCACCGCTAACCTCACCTTTACCTACACCGTAGCCATGGGCAACCTGGATAACGATGGCATTACCTTGGTATCTCCTATTGATTTAAACGGAGCTACCCTGCAAGATGGTGTTGGTAATAATGCCAGCCTGGCTATTTCTACATCGGGTACCGGTAGTATTTTGGTAGATGGAACCAATGCATCTGTATCCTCCTTAACCTTGCCAACCAATGGTAGCTATAAAATAGGCGACAATCTTAATTTTATTGCTAATTACACTAAAGCTGTTAATGTAGCAGGGGGCACTCCCCGCATACAAATTACACTAAATTCGGGTACGGTATATGCCAATTTTACTGGTGGTTCCGGCTCATCTAACTTAACCTTTACTTACACAGTAGCTACCAACGATTTAGACAATAACGGAATTACCTTGGTTTCACCCATCGATTTAAATGGAGCTACCATTAAAGATGCTGCCACCAACGATGCAGATTTAGTGATTCCTACCACCGGAACAGGAAGCATTTTGGTGGATGGGGTTGCTCCCTCGGTGAGTAGCCTTACCCTACCGGCCAACCAAACCTATGCCATTGGTGATAATTTAGATTTTATAGCTAATTATAATGAAGCTGTAACCATAGCCGGAGGCACCCCTCGTATTCAAATAACCTTAAACTCAGGCACAGTGTATGCCAACTACCTGAGCGGTTCGGGCACCAGTAACCTTACGTTTAGATACACCGTGGCTACCAACGATTTAGATGCAGACGGCATTGCCCTTACCTCACCCATCGATTTAAACGGAGCTACTATGCAAGATGGAGCCGGTAATAATGCAGATTTGGCTATCCTTACCACAGGTACAGGAGGCATTTTGATAGATGGTGTTGCTCCATCGGTAAGCAGCCTTTCCCTACCGGCTAACCAAACCTATGCGATTGGCGATAATTTAGATTTTATAGCCAATTTTAACGATGCAGTTACTGTAGCAGGAGGTACTCCCCGCATTCAAATTAACTTAAACTCAGGAACAGTGTATGCCAATTACCTCAGTGGTTCAGGCACCAGCAACTTAACTTTTAGATATACCGTAGCTACTAATGATTTAGATAATAATGGAATCACCCTGGTGTCGCCTATTGATGCTAATGGAGCAACCCTACAAGATATCAACGGAAATAACGCCAACCTGATTATAACTACCGCAGGTACCGGAAGCCTATTGGTGGATGGGGCTCCCCCGGTAGTAACTTCAATTACTAGAAGTGCCCCTGTTGCTGCTACCACTAATGCCACTTCGGTAACCTTTAGAGTAACCTTTAATGAAGCAGTAAGCAATGTGGATTTAACCGATTTTAGCTTATCGGGTACTGCGGTGGGTACGTTAGCATCGGTAACCCCGGTTTCTACCACCATTTACGATGTTACGGTTAATACTATTTCGGGCGATGGGGCGCTTAACTTAGATTTTGGAGTCAATAATATTGTGGATGCGAATGGAAATAGTTTTGCAGGAACCATAAACTCCGAACAAGAATATACCATTGATAATACCCCTCCCACCGTAAGTTCTATTGTAAGAACGGATGCCAACCCGCACGATGCGGGCATAAATGCCGGTAATGTAAACTTTACGGTTACCTTTAGCGAACCCGTAAACAATGTTGATATATCAGATTTTACGTTTTCATCTTCCAATTTAATTGGTACTCCAACTGTTGCTAGTGTTAATGCTTCTTCGGGTACTGTATTTACCGTTAACATTAACAATTTCGATTTGGATTATACAAAATCCATAGGAAACTTGAACCTTAATTTAGTGGCTACAGGTACCATAACCGATAATGTGGGCAATGATAATGTAAGTGATGTGGTGGCAGGAGCCGATGAGACCTATTCTATTATTAACCCTGAACCGGCCGACCCCATTACACTTTTAGCTTCGCCTTCGCAAACCAGCAATAGCATAGATCTTACCTGGAACCTTTCTACCAACGAACAACGTGCGTATCAGCTTTTATTATTAGTAAAGGAATCAGGAAGTTTTCCAAACCCAACCGATGGAACGTTTATTTCAACCGATAATGATTTAAACTCAGGTACCATTGGGCAAATGCACATAAACCTGGGACGCATTAGCTCTTATACAGTAACCGGGCTAAATTCTGGAACCACCTACGATTTTGAGCTGTATCCTTATACCAATAACGGCTCAAATGTAAACTTTAAAACTACTGCCGTGGCTACCTTAACCCAAGCCACACCTGTGGCCTCTTTTACCCAGGTTAATTATAGCAGTGCTTCAGCCAGTATATCCTCATTAACCAATACGCAAGCCGAGGCTTTGGGAAACACTCCCAGCTTTGTGTTTAACATTAACGATGATGGCGCCACCAATGGAGCCGATAATGCCAAAACCAAATTTACGCAATTACGCTTTACACAAGGGCCGGGAAATGGCATAGCCGATTGGACTCAGGTAATTGCCGGAGCTCGCCTGGAGGCCGAAGGAAGCGACCTAAATACAGACGATGACCCCGGTAGTGTTTCCATTACAGCTTCGGCCATTACTTTTAGTTCGTTAAGCACGAGCAACGATCAGTTAGGCGAGGTGGATGACAACGAAAACAAACAATACACCTTACGAATTTGGCTAAAAACGAACCTGCCCGATGGGATAGACAACAGCGATATTGTTTTTGAACTTGATGCTTCCAACACTTCTAATTTAACACTTGTAACCGGAAGTAGCGGTATAGACCCACTCTTTAACAAAAGTACTGCACCTGATGGCACCAATGCTATTGATATACAAGCCACCCAACTTACTTGGAATGTGCAACCCCAAGCCAATATTGGAGTGTTAGCGCCTTTTTCGGTAGCTCCACAAGTATATGCCACCGATGCTAATGGAAACAGGGATACTGATTTTAATGCGGCTATAACTACCCTTTCCAATACAGGAGCCATTGCTACCAATAATAACCCGGCCAGTGCGCCTGCCAAAACATTTACCACCGGTAGTTATACCTTCGATATATCTACCTTATCAGGATTTACCTACCAGGATGCTGGCAATGGTACCCTAACCATGATAGCCGGTGGGCTTACCACGCCAGCTTCGAACGGTGTAACCGTAAGCTACTCGGACAATACTACGATAGTAAAGAGCCTTATTTTTAATGAATCAGTTACTTTAGACCCTACTGTTGTCCCTTTTCTACAGGTAGGCCAAATTACAATTACCGATGATAACACAGGTGTTTCAGTGAACGATAAAGCGCCTACTTTAATCGATCAGGTGATTATTACAGCCGTAGCTGGTCCCAATGCCATTACAACTAATTGGAGTGATGCCATAGATCAAGCCGCCTTAGTAGTAGATGGAGGATCCCCCTTTGTTATAGTACCAAACGCTAACATTACGAGTAATTCAATTACCCTTGCATTACCGACCGGTGTTGGAGATGTTGGCTACATAGCTGATGATGCTACCAAAGAACTTGAAATCTGGATTAAATTTAAGCCTACAATGACAGGCACCATCAGTAACACCATAGATAACAAAAATTTTATATTTGAAGTAACAACCGCAAGTATAAGTACCGGTACAGGTAGCAGTACCATTGCTCCTCTACAAAGCTATATAACAGATAACACAAAAAACTTTGTAGATGTACAGGCTACTGAGCTCAGGTTCGAAACCCAACCTACCACTACTTTTATAAACGAAAACATGAACCCTGTGGTAGAAGTAGAAGCAACCGATGCCAATGGAAACCGGGATGTAGATGACAATACAACATTGGTAGCTATCACTTCAGATGGATCGCTAAACCCGGCAACAGTAAGCAATACACTTAGCAATGGGGTGGCATCCTTTAACATAGTGCACACGGCCATTGCAACCAGCCGCCAACTTACCGCAAAAGATAATGCAGCCTTGCTTACCGCTGCTACCAGTAATTTATTCGATATAGACCCAGGCAGTGCAGAATCGGAAATTGTTACCAATGCCATTACCTACCCCACTAATATTGATTACGCTGCCAACACCGGAAATAATGTAACTGCCGCCAACCCTAAAATGTTTGAGTTTAGTATAAAAGATGGAGATGGCACCAACGATGCCGATGGATTACCTACCAATGTAACTTCGCTTAGTTTTGATATTGCCGGTTTTGAACAATTGCAATTTGTGGG
>JALWRJ010000283.1 GCA_026994125.1 Cyclobacteriaceae bacterium
CTTTATGGTTTTTTTGGTCGTGATTTTCACTTAAAAAGTACTCAAAATTATCTCGTGCAGGGTCGGCTCTTAGGTCGTCCACTACTTCGGGAATTAAAGTAGCCGGCAACTGGCTTAATTCGTTTTGGAATTTTATTAACTCTTCTTCGTTGTTCATGCCATCCAGTCCTACATCCTGGTTAATGCGGGCAGCAGGTTCGTTATCAAAGGCATTATTTATAAACTGTTTGTTGGTTACAAAACCCCAATTGTTTTCGGTAATTTCAGGGGTGTTTTTATTGCCATCGGCTGGTAGCCCGTTTTCGAAAGCCATTTTTTGGTCTCGCATAATGTCTTCCGATACATTGCCCAGGTTAAACACCATTTTACCCCCGGTAACATTGGGTTGGTTAAACACGCCATCCAACACCACATTATTGTTTGAGTTGCTTTGCAGAAAAGGATCCATGAGCCAAAATTCGATGTACTCAATATTGGCTTTGTCAAAATCCACCTCGTTGGTAATGGGGTAGGTAATGCCGGCCCAGTTGCTCTCGGGATTTTTAAGTAATCCCTGGTCTGTTACATCGGGGTTTAGGTTGTAAATACCTTTTTCGGCCGGGAAATAGGCAATATCAAAAGTGGGGTAATTGGTATTTACTACTTCTTTATTTCGTTGAGGGAACAACTCTTGAGGCGATACATCACGTACAAAGTGGTTGTCCATATCGGCATCGGTAATGTTGGGTGGTTTGGAACGACCCCCTGTACGGTAAAAAATATTATCTATTGTGTACCAGGCCAGTTTTGCTCGTTTAAAAGCGGCCATAATATCGTCCTGCCCACCACCCGAAGGGTCTAGCACATCGCCCTCGGTTTTGGGAGTTGCTGCGTGTTTCCAGCGTGTCCATTGGCTAAGGCTGTAAGGCGTAGCGGTATTTTCAAAGTCATCTATATACGAGGTACCTTGCCCGTTTACCAAATTTGATGTGCCGGGTATTAATTGGGCAAACTCTCCATTGGCGGTAATTACCGATTTTTCTTTGGTTTGTATTAGGGGTATGGCATCTACTAATTTGGTCATCAGCACCGATTCTTTTTTATAGTTTACATCAAAACCATACTTGGTGTTTTTGGTTGGCTCATCACCAATGGTGGGTCGGGTGCGTAAGGGGCGCTCAAAATGGTGCAATATGGTAGCCCCCAACGAAATATCATCATTAATTCGGTAATCGAAACGCCCGCCAATCAGGGTGCGCGATTGAAAGTTAAAAATATCGGCTTTTTCGTAGGAAACCTTAATGGCTTTGCCCGAATTGATGATGCTTTCGTTGAGGATTTGCACCTTGCCAAAATTATAATCTACTGTAAAATCTACCCCTTCAACTAAAGGGATTCCTCCGGCAGTAACCACTACCGAACCCTTGGCTATTTGAATACCATTGAGTAAAATTTCACTTGAGGAACCGGCTTTGTAGGAGCCTTGTAAACTAAACTTATCTTTGTTGGTATCTTGTTGCGCATCGGCCTTGGTAGTACCATACAGGGTGTCAAATACATAGCGTTGCCTGAGTTCAAATTCGTTGGGTTCGAAACGACTGTCTAAAAAATCGCCAAAGGGTTCGACCACCGGAAAAATTACCTGTCCCATGGTTGAATTAATAGTTACCCCTTCTACAAAGTCAAAATTTCCATCTTTGGGAGGGTCGTTGTTTTGGTTGAGTTGGTCCAGGCGTAATAGCTCAACCAAAGGCACATCACGGGTATTGGTGCCTTCGTTTATACTGGGTTTGTCTGTTCCGGCTTTGTCATCGCGGTATAATACACGCAGTTGAAACCCTTCCTTGCTAATTTGGTTGCCACCCAGCGAATACACGTTTTTCATCATTAAATCCCAGGTAGGAATTCGCTTGCCCTGGTTATCGATGGTGCCAATTTTATTGGGTTTAAGCATTTTTAAATAAATCACTTCATTTTCGGGCACAGCGGCATAATCTTGCGAAAGCTCACCAACCTGGTAGCGCTTACCATTATAGGTGTATTCGTAGGCTACGGCCAGCATTTGGTCAGAGTTGAGGGCACTATTGAGTGATATATAACCCAATTGTGGGTTAATGGTATATTCTCGTTCGTTAAGCTTGCGGGCTTGCAATTTGTTGTAGTGGGTAGATTGCACCATGTTCCAGGGGGGCGATTCTAACACCTGGCTTATTTGATCCACATTGCGTGTAATGCCTCTTAGCTGTTCAAACAAGTTGTTCGCATCGTTCGATGCGGGGTAATCGCCCCGGCCGGAGCCTCCAATTACCCCTTGGTTTTTTTGATAAATTACACGCCCTTCGCCCAAGTCCATAAAGGCAGCTACATTACGTTGCTTTTCGGTATCGTTATTAATATTAATAATGTACACTTCCACTTTGCCCATTTGTACCCCCGAAGTTACCCGAGGCATATTTTCGAGCCATTCTTCGTAGTGGTCTCTAAAAAAATGGCCCAGGAAAAAGTGTTTTTGGTAATCGTAATCTGAAGATTTAAGGTTGAACTCTCGTGATTGTACTCCTCCGGCATCCACTGTTACCTGATCTTGTTTACCCCGCTGGGTAGAGGCTACTCCGGTAATAAACAGCTTGCCAAATTGCAATTGTGTTTTTACCCCAAACAAGTTTTGTGCCCCCGAAATAAGGCTATTGCTTATGGGCATGTTTACATTACCTACTTCGAGTTTTTTAATAATGTCTTCTTCAAATCCGGTAAACTCAACCTTTAAATTGTTTTGGAAATCGAACGAGTTGTTGTTGTCAAAGTTAGCGGTAACTTTTAGTTTTTCGCCAATTTTACCCACCACGTTCATATTAATTTGCTGGTCAAACTCAAACCCGCCATTTTTTTGCTGGCGCAAAGGGAGTCGGGGGTCGTGTATTTGTTGAAATTTTCCGCCAAAGTCCAGGTTTACAAGCCCTCGGGGGTTAATTTCTACGTAGCTTCCGCCAAAAATCCGGTCAAATACCGGGCTAATGTAAATTTTGGGTATCAGGCGTTTACCACTAATGGCTGTTTCGCCATCGGCTTCTTCGCCCCGGCCTTTCCAGTACGATTTTAGCAAGAGTTCGGTTTGGTAGCGGTCGTATTCCGAAAAACTTATAGATGAAATAGGGCGGTAATAAATAGCCCCCATGCGTTCGGATATGGTGTAGTTAAACGAAGTGTCTATATCGTATTGCAGTTCCAGGTTCGAAGGGTTACCAAACAGTAAGGGCGATTGGCTCATAGGATGGCTAAACGGGTCGCCCAGTCTGTCGTGGGGTTCAAAGGTAGGCCTTGTGGTTGGCTTGTAAGGTTCGTTGGCACGAGGAATGGTATCGGTAGCCAATTGGGTAGTATCGGTAACTTGCTGGTAGGCGCTACTGGCCAGCACCGGTGCCGATGCCAAGGCAAAAACCCATAGGAATAGATACAGTCCTCGCCTACTCATACCTGCTTTATGAATGAAAAAATCTGTCAACCCTAGCCTGGCTTATGCATGTTGAAGTGCCTTCTTAATTAAAGTTTCCAAATTAATGGAATTATCAGCTTTATTAAGAATAGTTTCTATACTTTTTTGGGCAACATTTTTATTGATACCCAAGGTTAGTAATGCTGATAACGCTTCTTGCTTTAAGGTATTGTTTGAAGCAGTAGAAATATTTGCTTCGGGGGGGGCAAAGCCTTCTTTTCGGAGTTTGTCTTTTAATTCTAAAATAGTTCGTTGGGCGGTTTTTCCCCCAATGCCTTTTACGCTTTGTATTACTTTTACATCTTCGTTAATAATGGCCGTTTTAATTTCCTGAGCCGAAAGCGAAGAGAGCATTATTAACCCGGTAGCAGGGCCAATGCCCGATACTGATATTAAGTGCATAAAGAGTTCTTTTTCGGCCTGGCCGGCAAAGCCGTAAAGGGTTTGGGCATCTTCGCGTACATGCAGGTAGGTGTGCAGGCTAATAGCTTCTTTGTCTTTAACCTGGCTAAAGGTATTTAAGGATATATGAATGTAATAACCAATGCCGTTGGCTTCAATTATTACATGGGTGGGGTCTTTATGGGCTAGTTTTCCTTTTACGTAGGCAATCATTTTATTCTTTATCTAATAATTGAGCGTGCAATACGGCAACGGCCGTCATGTTTACTATTTGGCTTACCGAAGTGCCAATTTGCAATATATGTACAGGTTTTTTCATGCCTAGCAAAATGGGACCTATGGCACTTGCACCTCCTAGTTCCATTAATAATTTATACGCAATATTGCCCGAAGCTAAATCGGGAAAAATTAGTGTATTGGCTCCTTCGGAGGCGATTTCGCTAAAGGGATACACATCTTGTTGTATGCCGGCATTGAGGGCAATATTAGCTTGAATGTCTCCATCAATTACCAAATTGGGAAACTTGGCTTTGGCTAATTTTACAGCCTGTTGTGCTTTTTTGGGCACATCACCTGTAGAGCTTCCAAAATTTGAGTAGGATAGTACCGCAATGCGGGGAGGTTTGTTGGTAAATATTTTAACTGCTTGCGAGGTAAGTTCAATAATTTCGACCATTTCTTCTGCGGTAGGGTTCATTTGCACGGTAGTATCGGCAAAAAAGAAGTCTCCTTTTTTACTCGAAATGATAAACATGCCGGTTACTTTTTTTACGCCATCGGCTTTGCCGATAATTTGCAACGAGGGTCGAACGGAGCGAGCATAGTCTTTAGTTAACCCGGAGATAAATGCATCGGCTTCGCCCAGTTCTACCATCATAGGGCCAAAATGATTGCGGCTAAGCATTAGTTTTTGGCATTCTTTATGGGTGAGTCCTTTGCGCTTACGTTGTTCATAAAAAATTTCGCTGTACCGGTTAACGGTTTCTTTGTGTGCCGGGGCGTTGGGGTCTATAATGGTGGCCTTGGCCAAGTCCATTTTGTACTGTTGAATAAGTCCTTCAATTTTTTGTTGATTACCTAACAAGATGGGGTGCGCCATGCCCTCAACCGAGGCAATTTCGGCTGCTTTTAATATTTTATAGTGGTCGGCTTCGGCAAACACCACGCGTTTGGGTTTTTGTTTGGCTCGGGCAATTACGTTCGAAATAATTTTTTGGTCGGCACCAATTCGTCCTTTAAGTTCGCTTTCGTAGGCATCCCAATCGGTAATGCTTTTTTTAGCTACGCCCGATTCCATGGCTGCTTTGGCTACCGCGGGCGAAATGGTGTAAATAAGGCGGGGGTCGAGTGGTTTAGGAATCAGGTATTGCGAACCAAAAGCCAGGGTGCGGTCGCCATAGGCTTTGAGTACCAAATCGGGTACGGGTTCTTTGGCCAATTGGGCAATGGCTTTTACCGCTGCCAGTTTCATGGTTTCGTTTATTTTGGTGGCTCTTACATCCATAGCTCCCCTAAAAATATAAGGA
>JALWRJ010000284.1:0-5030 GCA_026994125.1 Cyclobacteriaceae bacterium
ATTTCCCAAAAGCACTACTAAAAATGAACACTAACGCATTACACCGATCGGTACATGATAAAATTATTGGAGGAGTTTGTGGCGGCATAGCCAAATACCTGGGCTGGGATCCGGCCATTGTAAGGCTTCTTTATGTAATGGTAAGTATTTTCTCGGCCGCTTTTCCGGGTATATTAGTGTACATTGTACTTTGGGTAGCAATGCCACAGGAAGATCCACTTAGGCTGTAACCTTACTTAATGATTTTTCTACCTGTGTACTTACATTGAGTTTAGCACCACGGTATAGTATATAAAAGCAGCCTATCATAATAATATGGCTGATATCGTTAAAATTAAACCATTGGTTGTACGAAATTTTATAGGCATGAATAAAACCGGGCAATAAATTACTGAAAATGCCCAGGGTTATAAGTAGCGAACGCCTGTCTTTAAACTTACGGTAATGCCAAACTGAAATAGGAACAATTATACCCATCAGTCCAACTGCAGAATTAATACGAACACTATTAAAATTGTGTAAAAACATAACGGAGCTTACCATAACCATAAGTTGGGCATAAATAAAGTACCGAAGGTAAGTTTTTACCCGATTGTTTTCTACTAATTGTAAACTGGCCAATTCGGCTGCAAAAACAGCAATACCGGTAAGTATCCACGCAGCATAATGAAAATTACGACCCACATAGGTTATAAAACCATGGGCGGTACCTCCTGTAAGCGAGGCAAGGCCAATAAATACAAAAAATACCGACCAAAACTTCTGCGTTGCATCAGCTAGTTTATCGTGATACAAAAAATGGCCATAGCCAAAAACAAAGCAAGCAACCAACCAATTAGTTAACCAGGTAAAAGGCTCGGTAATATGCAGCCCTAAAAATTCTACAGATGGTACATTCATCGTGCAAAAGTATATAAATTCACGTATTTACCATTCAATTAGCCAGCAAACTGCGGTTTATTAATCTGTGTTTGTATATTAGTAAGCACATTAACATTACAAACATGTATAAACTTATTTTAGTATTGCTAGCGGCCTCTTTTGTAGCCAAATCGCAAGATGTTCCCCCGGCTTTTAATCGCGATATCTATACCATAGCTTCCAACATTTCGGCCAATGAGCTCGAAAAATCGGTTACTAAGCTGGTTAGGTTTGGTACCCGTAGCACCTTGTCCGATACGGTTTCTACCACGCGTGGTATTGGTGCTGCACGTAGGTGGATAAAAGGTAGGATGGATGAAATTTCGAGCCAATGCAATAACTGCCTCCAGGTAAGTTATCAGCGTACCCTTGTAAAGGGCGACCCTAAAACCCGTATTAAGAAAGACACTTGGGTAGTAAATGTTATAGCTATTCAAAAAGCAGTGCCGGCAACGAATCGTTATGTTATTATTTCGGGCGATATTGATTCACGTGCTTCGGATCCTACCGATGGCCAAACCGATGCCCCCGGTGCTAACGATAACGCTTCGGGCATGGCTGCTGTCATCGAAACCGCCCGTGTGCTAAGTAAATACAAGTTTCATGCAAATATTGTGTATGCCGGGCTTTCGGGCGAGGAGCAAGGCTTGTTTGGGGGCAGGCACCTGGCGGCTAAAGCTGTAGAGGAAGGATGGGATATTATAGGCGTGCTTAATAACGACATGATTGGTAATATTGAAGGCATAGATGGGGTAGTGGATAACCAAACGTTTCGAATTTTCTCGGAGCCAACCCCGGTAACCGAAACCGAAGCCGAACGCAGACGAAGAAGGTTTTTTGGAGGAGAGGTAGATGGTGTTTCGAGGCAATTGGCTCGCTATGTTGAGGCCATGAGCAAACAATACCTGCCCGATGTAAAGCCCATGATGATTTACCGGTTAGATAGGTTTGGCCGGGGAGGCCACCATCGGCCTTTTAACGATGCCGGGTTTGCCGGTATCCGTATTATGGAAGCCCACGAAAACTATAACCGCCAGCATCAAAATATTAGAACCGAAAATGGAATAAACTATGGAGATGTACTTAGCGGAGTAAACTTTGCCTATGCGGCTAAGCTTACCCGCGTAAATGCGATTACACTTGCCGGACTGGCCTGGGCACCTCAAGCACCTCAAAACCTTAAAATTGGAGGCATGGTAAGCCCCAATACTCATTTAGCCTGGGAGCAATCTAACGAAAACTGGTTGGTTGGCTACAAAATCTATTGGCGCCCAACCACAGCTCCTCAATGGCAATACAGCCGCTTTGTAGGTAAAGTAGATGCCTATACACTTTCGGGTATTGTTATTGATAACTATATGTTTGGGGTGGCGGCCGTAGGTAAAGATGGTAGCGAAAGTGTAGTGGCTTTTCCAAATGGTTTGATACGTGATTAGATTTGATTTTGTAGAATTATTTCGGACTTTAGCAGAAATCAATTTTGTATGAAACCCCCTTATTTAATTTTTTATTTTTGTTTAATGAGCTTAGGCGCTGTGGGGCAAACGGTGGGCAATACCGAATGGCATACGCTTGAAGATTATAAAGCTGAAGAACCCAATATCATTAAAAACATACGTTGGTTAGAGAATAACCCTATAGCTACCGAAAAAAACGATACCAAGGCTATTTCGGAATACATTCTTAAATGGCTGTCTTCCACTCCATATATTGAAGTGGTTTTAGACGGCATTTTTTTAGAAAGTATTATGAGTAATAAGAAGTTTAAATATGCCGAAAAATTTAAGGTAACCTATTTGTTTGGCAAATCACTATATGTCATACAACATCAAAATGATTGGTCTGAAGCCCAGGCTTCTACCCGTGGCATTGAAGGTATGGTAACGGTGTATGAGGAGTTAAAACAGGTGGATCCATCCATTACCAATAGTACACTCGAAAAATACCAACGATTGCATAAAAAAGGAAAACTAGAAAATTATGTAGCCGGAAAAATTGGTACGTTGGCTGAACCTTTAAGTTATTAATCTGCCCAATATGTCAACTAAATATCAAAGCGAAGTACTTATAGTAGGAGGTGGAATTGCCGGAATTACAGCTGCCATTGAATTGCTGAATTTTGGTAAAAAGGTACTTATCCTCGACCGTGATGAAGAAGCAAATTTTGGTGGCCTGGCCAGGGAATCGTTTGGAGGGATGTTTTTTGTTGATACCCCTCACCAACGGAAATCCGGCATTAAAGATAATCCCGAACTGGCTTTTGAAGATTGGTGCTCGGTGGCACAGTTTGGTAAAGAAGATGTATGGCCCAAAAAATGGGCTAAAACCTATGTGTACCAAAGCACGCCTAAGGTATATCATTGGCTACGTAAACAAGGAATTTCTTTTTTTCCGGTGGTGCATTGGGTAGAGCGAGGGTTGTTTACACCAGGTAATTCCGTGCCCAGGTTCCACATGGTGTGGGGCACCGGCCTTGAGCTTACCAATGTGCTGGTAAACAGGTTGTTAAAACATGATAAGGCAGCTACGCACTTAACCGTTAAGTTTAAGCATAAAGTAGAAGACATTACCATAACTAATGGTAAAGTAACCGGAGTAACCGGAGTGGTGGAGCCGGAGCAAACCCGGTTTTCTGCTACTGCCAATCAAACCATTATTGCCACCGGAGGTATGGGGGGTAACCTGCAAAAAGTACGAGAAAATTGGTATAAGCCATGGGGTACTCCTCCGGAAACCATTTTAAACGGAGCCCATAAATTTGCGTTAGGCGATATGCACGATGCCGTAGCCAAGGCCAAAGGTGCTGTTACGCATCTCGATAAAAACTGGCCTTATGCAGCTGGGGTTCACCACCCACGCCCCAAACGTGAGGGGCATGGGTTAAGTTTAGTACCCCCCAAATCGGCTCTTTGGCTCGATTATACCGGTAAGCGTTTTGGGCCAATTCCTTTAATTACAGCCTTCGATACGCGTTATACCGTTGAGCAAATTTGTAAGCAAGAAAAAAAATACAGTTGGCAAATTCTTAACATGAAAATTGCCTATAAAGAATTTGCTATTTCGGGGGCAGAGTCAAACAAAGCCATGCGCGATAAAAGCTGGCTGGGTTTTTTAAAAACCATTTTATTTGGTAACAAAGAACTCGTGCACGATATGATAGATAATTGTATGGATTTTGTAACAGCCGATACGCTGGATGAGTTGGTAAGCAAAATGAATGCCCTGGCTGGTACAGATGATGTGAAATTGAAACATGTTACCGATGCAGTAAAAAAATATGATGACCAAATTAGCCGTGGCCCTAAATTTTATAACGATGACCAATTACGTAGAATAGCTCATACTCGCAGGTATAAAGGCGATAAGGTGCGTACCTGCAAGTTTCAAAAAATTCTTGACCCCAAAGCAGGAAAACTCATTGCAATACGCGAGTTTATCTTATCGCGCAAAACATTGGGAGGTATCCAAACCAATTTAGATTGCCAGGTGCTTGATACCCAAGGCAATGCCATGGAAGGGCTATGGGCGGTGGGTGAAGTAGCCGGATTTGGAGGCGGAGGAATGCACGGCATTGGTACATTAGAAGGTACTTTTTTAGGTGGCTGTGTACTTACAGGTCGAGTGGCCGGGCATGCCATAGCAGGCAAAAAATTAATAGAGGAAAACTAAATGATTCTTAAATGAAAAAGACCGGAGCAGAGCTGGCTGTTTATGCACTGGAACAACTGGGTGTAAAATATACATTTGGTATTCCTGGTACGCATACCACCGAGTTGTACGATGAATTAAATAAATCAAAACAAATTACTCCGGTGCTGGTTACCCACGAAGGGGGCGGAGCCTTTATGGCCGATGCCATCTCGCGTACTACCGATACCATTGGCGTGCTAACCATTGTGCCTGCTGCCGGGCTTACCCATGCCATGAGCGGTATTGGCGAAGCCTTTTTAGATGGTATTCCCATGTTGGTTATTTCGGGAGGTACCCACCGCACTTCAGGCAAAAGTTACCAATTACATCAATTCGACCAGCTTTCGTTGGCCAAAAATATAACCAAAGCCCAGTTTTTAATCGAAAAAAATGAAGAGGTAATTCCTACCTTATACAAA
>JALWRJ010000284.1:5040-5378 GCA_026994125.1 Cyclobacteriaceae bacterium
ACATAGCCATCTCGGGCGAGCCCGGCCCGGTATTTATTGAACTCCCCATTAATGTGCAGCTTTTTGCTGATACCGTGCCGGATATGCCTGCGTATCAACCGGAAAAGCAAGAGCCTGCTTTATTAGCAACTGAACTAAAGCAAGCGGCTGATATGCTTGAAAAAGCGAACTTTCCTATGTTGTTTTTGGGATGGGGCGCTTTGGGTGCTTTTGAGCAGTGCCAGGAACTGGCCGAAATGCTTGGTAGCCCGGTAGCTACCACCCTGCAAGGTAAAAGTGCCTTTCCTAACAACCATCCGCTTTATACCAGTGTAGGGTTGGGGGCATCCTCTAAACCT
>JALWRJ010000285.1 GCA_026994125.1 Cyclobacteriaceae bacterium
AAAAATTATTTTAAAACTTTAAAAAATTAGATTATGAAAAAGAAAGTTAGACTAGGAGCTATGTTACTTTTATTAATGTTAGTAGCTGGTTCTGTAGCACCTATTAAGTCGAGTGCCAATACAACTACAGGCAAAAAGAAAATGTTTTTACGTGTTTGCTTTGGTAGTGGAGATAGATGTCAAATTAACCCAAACCCAATAAAGTAATGAAAAAATTAACAATCAAAAAAGTAGCTCTTTCGTTAGCAGTTAGTATATTTTTATGTATTGGGGTTTTGTCAACAACTGGAACTACAGCAAGTGCTTCAGCAAAACCATCTGTAAAATATACTAAGAAAATTGTCGTTTTTTGTGTGGGTGATGGAAACAGGTGTAGAATACAAAAACAGTAATATTAGGGAGTTGCTAAATCGGCAACTCCATAATACTTTAATACATTTAACAAAAAATGGAATATAGCAGAGTTTTACTTGTTTATTTAATTTTATATTGTGTTGTAGGCTGTAATTATAATTCTGAGAAGGATAATTGTGAAAAAAATCATAGTGAGTTAAACTATTCAATAAAAAACCAATTGGTAATAGATGTAAATGGAGTTCAATATCAGCATAATGCTACTCAAATTTTAGTTACAGACAGTGCATTACTCTATTACGCACTTGACGTTGATAGAAGAATAATTGATGTCTTTAGTCTGTCAAATTTAAGTTTGGTGAATTCTATTAATTTAAGTTCTGATGGTCCAAATGCTATTATTGGAGTTTCATACATGAACGTAATTAGTCAAGATTCCATCTATTTGATGGCAACATATACCAATAGCCTTTACTTAATAAACGCTAGAGCTGAAGTGATAAAAAGATGGCAATTTGATACCATAGCCTTACCCGATAGTCTGATGAGATCACCCAATTCTGCGGGTTCTTACTCACTTTTGGGTTTAGGGATGCCTGAGTTTTTTAATGCTCCATTTTGGATTAGTAAAGATGGCACAGAACTTCGAGCAGTAATAAATTATGATAATACTTATGAGGATAATCGTGACTATTCTTATCAGTATATGCACCCTCCCATTGTACATTTTAATCTAATTAAAAATGTATTTGAAAACTTTGATGGAGAATTTCCCCCAATGTATTTCAAAGAAAAAAGACCACATAACGCCCTACACCGATTTTTGGTTGTGAATAGTAGTGATGTGCTTTCCTTTACTTCTTCTGACAAGTTGTTTTTTGCCGAGAAGAATGCATTTATCTGTGCCAGAAGTAAGTATGATACACGTAAAATTACCCTTTTTCAAGAGGGTGAAGAACAGGACGAAGAAGCAGAAATCAATAGTTATATTACAGAAGGCAGTTATTCTGGCTTGATACATGACCCGTATCGGAAGAGGATTTATAGGATATATGCCCATCCGCAAGAAAAATTAAACTTAGATGGCTTACTAAATAGGAAAAACGAAACCGCTTGGTCAATTTTGGTACTTGATTATGCTGGAAAAGTATTAGGCGAGGCGGTTTTTGAACCCAAAAAATACGATTATTTTAATATTAATGTGTTGCCTGAAGGATTGCTTATAAGTAAAGAAAATACAAGTAACCCTGCAAATACGGAGGACTTACTCGAATTTGATATCATAGAAATAATAGAATGAAAATTAATAGTATAATTCTTTTTTTGTTGGCTGCGTTATCGGGTTATGGTCAGGATGTAAAATATCTTTACTATTCTAATCAAAATAATTTAAATGGAGACTTGATAATTTTGGACGAGAATTATTCTGTTGTTTCAACCCCTTTTGCATTTTATTTGCTCAATGCAGAACGAATAATGGTAGATACCCTCGTAATTGAAAATAGCACATCTAATTTTCACCAAGTTCAGCGGATTTCGGTTATAAATAATACCACCATATCGGTTGCTTCGTTTTTAAGAAGTTTGCTCGTACATATAGAAAATGATTCATTTATTATTGAGAAAGAGGTTGAGTTAACTAATGAATTTAAAAAACAAAATGGAAAAATTGATTTAATACAGATTTTCCCGGAAGGCATTATAGCAAGGTCTAAAAAAACATCGAAAACAGATTATAAAAATGGGTATAAAATAATACATTATTTTATACCTTATAATGAAGAAATTATTGAGCAAAACATTACTCCTCCGGCACCCATTAAATCAGAATATTTACGTTATGTAGGCTTTGGTAGTAATTTGTTTATTTATGCAAACCACAATATTATATTCAATAATAAAGAAATAAACCAGTTGTATGTGTACTCCACCCAAAATGGAACTACTCGAGTTATTCCACTTCCCGAAGTAGATATAAATTCGGAAACGAATGATTTTTTCTATGATTATATTGCCAATAAATACTATATCATAAATTACCGCCTCAATAAAAAAACTAAAATATCAGAGTACTTTCCTGCCACGCATACGTACAAGTTTGTTAAAGATTTTGACTACCCTGTTTCAGGCATAATTAATGGTCAGGTGCATGTAATGGGTGATTTTGGGGGTCGGCAAGCCCATTACCTTATTCCCTTACAAGGTGATGTAGCACCTGTTAAAGTGATAGATGATGAGAATTAGTATAACATTATTTGTTTTGCTTAGTATGGGCTCTTGTCAGCAAGAAAAGCTGTCTAAGCAAGAAAAGGAGTTGGCTCAAAATTTTGATAGGTATCTAACTGAAAATTTCGAAACGTATGCCACACAAAATAAGCTGTTTTACATACTACCCATGCTGGGGTGCGACAACTGTATTGATAACCATTTTGATATTTTAAAAAACAAGGTTAAAAATACATCAAATATAGTTATCATACTTTCCGGAGAAATTATAAAGAAAAAGTGGTTGTCGGATGTGCAGATACTTAAAGGGCGTTACAAATCAGTTCTTTTTGATAACAAGGACAATGCTTCGATTTATAATATTGGGTTAATGAAACCCGTAGTTGCAGCAAAAAGCAATGGCAAGTGGGTGTATTATAATAAAGTTGAAGATTTTGAAATGGAAGATCTCGTTTCATTTATTAATCAACGGAATTAGTCTTTGCACATTCCTTCTACTAAATAGTTAGTTTTGTTTCATGGTTTTATTGTAAACGACTATTTTTAGCGGCTAATCTACCACATGACCAAATTTCTCCTATACCGACCCATAGCCGTATTTATGGTTACCCTGGCTTTGCTGGCATTTAGCCTGTTGGCTTTTTGGCAATTGCCTGTAAGTTTACTACCGGCCGTAGAGGTGCCCTCCATTATAATTAAACTAAATGCACCGGGCAGCTCGCCTGCGGTGGTGGAGGCCAACCTGCTAAAGCCATTGCGCGAAAACCTGTTAACCTTAAACCATTTAACACATATAAACAGCACAGCTAAAGGCGAAGCCGGTACTATTGAGTTACAGTTTACACATAAAGCCCGCATGGATTTAATGTATGTCGAAGTAAACGAACGCATTGACAGGCTGCAGGCTCAGTTACCCCCTTCGTTAGAGCGCCCCCGGGTAATTAGGGTAAGTACAGCCGATATTCCGGTAATGCACCTACAAGTGCAACCTAAAAACGGCACCACCTATGGAGCCGTTTCTAAACTGGCCACCCATGTGCTTAAACGAAGAATAGAGCAAATAGAAGGCGTATCGGTAGTAGATGTAGTAGGTAAACAAGTCGAGCAAATTGAGGTTTTGCCCAATATGGCCCAACTTGAAACATACCATATTTCATTGGCCGATTTTACAAACAGCATTAGTAAAAACAATGTTAATTGGGGTTCTATTAGTGTTAAAGATGGCCAATACCGGTATTATGTTAAGCTTACTAACCTGCTGAGCACGGCACAGGATATTGGTCAAATTCCGGTGGCTAACCGTGCAGGCCAAGTACTAAGGGTAAGGCATTTGGCTACCCTTACGCAAAAAGCAAAACCCCCATCGGGTTATCACCTGTTTAGAAACCGGCAAGGGTTGGCTATTATTATCCATAAGCAGGCCAATGCCCGTATTATTGAACTTACGCAAAATCTATCACAAGCAATTGCACAGTTTAAAAAAGAGTATTCTCAAGTAAGTTTTTACCCAAGCCAGGATCAATCTGTACTTTTACAAGCAGGTATTAGCAACCTTAAAACAGCCTTGCTTTATGGTGGTATTTTTGCCTTCCTTATACTGTTTTTATTTATGAGCAATATAAGGTTGGCCCTTATTATGGGGGTAAGCCTTCCGGTATCGCTATTGCTTAGTTTTTTAGTGTTTTACCTGGCAGGCATTTCCATCAATATTGTATCGTTAAGTGGTTTGGCCTTAGGCCTGGGTATGCTTATCGATAACGCCATTATTGTGCTGGATAACATAAGCGCCTGGCGCACCCGGGGCTATACATTGGTGCAAAGCTGTGTACAAGGGGTGCAAGAGGTGCAGGCGCCATTGGTAAGCTCGGTGTTAACTACCCTGGCCGTTTTTGTGCCCTTGGTGTACTTGCATGGTATGGCCGGAGCCTTGTTTTACGACCAGGCCCTGGCCGTGGCAGCTATTTTGGGGGTATCTTTACTGGTAGCTTTTACAGTTTTGCCCTTGTTGTACAAACTTTGGATGGGCGAGGCAGCCGTAAGCACAGGTAAGGAAACTCAGCTATTTGCCCGGGTAACCAGGGTTTATAATAAGCTGTTTTTTGTTGCCTGGCAAAACAAAAAACTTACCTTACTAGTTATAGCTATTGTGTGTGGTACAGGGGTTTGGCTGGGCATGCGCCTGCCCAAAAGCATTATGCCGCCTATCGAAAAAAACGAGGTCTTACTCCATATAAACTGGAACGAACCCATTGATTTACAAACAAACAAAAAGCGCGTTCGTAAGCTTACTGAAATGGTACAAAAAACTACAGAGGTGAGCGAAGCAGAAATTGGTATATTACCCACCTTACTAAGTGCGGAAGACCAGGAAACCAACAAGGCAGAAATTTACTTTAAGTTGCACCGGCCAGCCGATGTGCCCGATTTTACTAACACGGTAACGCACTGGTTTAAAAAAAACTATCCCAATGCCATTACAGCGCTTACCCCGGCTCCCAATGCTTTTGATAAGCTTTTTGCTAACAACCAGCCTTTTTTAAAGGTAAAATTAAGAGCTGCCGATAGCCTGGTAGCCTGGAGCCAACTACCTGGTTTTATTACTCACCCTCCAAAAATAACAGCACAACCCGGTAAAGGTTTTTTAAGCCAAACCACGGTACAACTACAAATTAATACAGAAGCGTTGGCTACCTACGAAATACCCTATGCCCAATTTATGCAGCACTTAAAAGCTGTATTTGGCACTACTAAAGTTACCACCCTAAAGCATATGGGCGATAACATGG
>JALWRJ010000286.1 GCA_026994125.1 Cyclobacteriaceae bacterium
CAACAATATTTATCTGTTGGGGTAGGCTTGGCTATGTTGTTGGTGGTGCTGTTTACCAAATACAAACATTTTGATTTACCGGTAACCGGTTTTTTAGGCAGGTTGTACCAATGGGTTAAAGGTAAATTAGGGGTGCTCTTTAAAAGCAATTCGCTTGGGGCTCCACTTTTTATAGGTATGCTAAATGGGCTTTTGCCATGTGGGTTGGTGTATGCAGCGCTTTTTGCAGCCTTGGCAATGGGTTCTATGGTAGCTGGCCTTAGCTATATGTTCTTTTTTGGTATAGGTACCTTGCCTATGTTATTAGGCTTGGGTGTATTTACCGGTTGGGTTACTCCGGCAGTTCGCGCAAAACTTAATAAATTAGTTCCCTATTTTTTAATCCTGGTAGCTTTGTTACTTATTCTGCGCGGGCTAAACCTGGGTATTCCTTATGTGAGCCCTAAGCTGGACGGTGGAGACCATATGCCTATGCATCATTAATAGTTTGCCATATAAACCACCAAAGGCGAGGGTCGCTCGCCTTTGGGTTGGTGTGGTTGCCGTGTAAAACGGTTCCCGACTTAACCACCATTTTTGGTTTAGTTATAAATAACTAAACCGTACTTAAAGGTACACTTTACGTATTAAAACAACAAGTTTTTTTAGCTCAAAATATCAATTATTATTCGGCAATAACTCCCGAACCTATTAATTCATCGTTTTTATACCAGGCAACAAACTGCCCACGTGCGATGGCTTTTTGGGGCTGTTCAAAAATAATGTACAGGCCATCGGGCTGTTGGTATAAGGTAGCTTGCGCTAAAGGTTGCCGGTAGCGAATTCGTGCAAGATAGGTGGCTGATTCGCCCGGTTGTAAGCTTTTGTCGGGGCGCACCCAATGCACTTCAGTGGGCAATACTTTAAGTCCGGGGCGTAACAACCCGGGGTGGTCTTCGCCCTGGCCGGTGTAAATGGTGTTGCTATGCACATCTGTTTCAATAACAAACAAAGGTTTGGGAGTGCCTCCTATATGCAACCCTTTGCGCTGGCCAATGGTAAAATAATGCGCTCCAATATGAGTGCCTTTTACCTGGCCGTCTGTGGGCTTATAGGTATAAGGCTGTGTAAGTTGCACCAGCTCCTCCTTACTTAGTGGGTGCGAAATTTTGGGCAATGGTTTATAGGCTTTAAAACGAGCATCAATTTCAATAACCTGGCCTTCTTTGGGAGCCAATTGCTGCTGTAAAAATTCGGGAAGTCTCACTTTACCAATAAAACACAGGCCTTGCGAGTCTTTTTTGTCGGCAGTTATTAAACCTTGCGCTTTGGCTATGGCACGCACTTCGGGCTTGGTAAGTTCGCCAATAGGAAACAAGGCTTGTGCGAGTTGCGACTGTTGCAATTGGCACAAAAAATAACTTTGGTCTTTATTGCCATCTTTACCTGCCAGCAGCCTGTACACGGTTTGGCCCTTTACGGTAGTTTCTCCTTTGCGGCAATAATGACCAGTGGCTACAAAATCGGCTTTTAGTTTGCGGGCAGTGTCTAAAAATACACTAAACTTTATTTCACGGTTACACAGCACATCGGGGTTAGGTGTACGGCCTTGCTGGTACTCGGCAAACATATAATCTACAATTTGTTTTTTATATTGCACGCTATAATCGATGGTTTGGAAAGGGATATCCAATTTTTCGGCTACCAGCATGGCATCGTTCGAGTCGTCTAGCCAGGGGCATTCATCGCTAATGGTTACCGAGTCGTCATGCCAGTTTTTCATAAAAATACCAATTACCTCATATCCTTTTTCCTTTAAAAGATATGCAGCCACACTGGAGTCCACTCCACCCGATAAACCAACTACTACGCGTTTTGCCATAAGCCTGCAAAATTAGCCGGTTACCTGTAATAACTCAACATACTGCCACGCAATTCACACAACATTAATTTATCTTTGCACGATGTTAGAAAAAATTCTTATTCTCGACTTTGGTTCGCAATACACCCAACTCATTGCCAGGCGGATACGCGAGTTAAATGTGTACTGCGAAATACATCCTTACAACAAAATACCGGCCGATATACGCGATGTGAAAGGGGTTATTTATTCCGGCAGCCCCTTTTCGGTACGCGATAAAAACAGCCCCAGGTTGAATACCGGCCAATTTGCTAACTTACCCTTGCTGGGGGTTTGTTATGGAGCTCAACTCATGGCCTATACCGAAGGTGGCCAGGTAGAAGCTTCGCAAACCAGAGAGTATGGAAGAGCTAACCTTAGTGAGTTAGATAACCAAAACGAATTAATGCGCGGGGTAGATGTAAATTCGCAAGTATGGATGAGCCATGGCGATACCATAACGCAGTTGCCCGAAAATTTTGATATCATTGCTTCCACCGATACAGTAAAAGTGGCTGCCTATAAAGTAAAAGGCGAAAAAAGATATGGCATTCAATTTCATCCCGAAGTAACCCACTCGAGCCAGGGAAAGGAAATAATAAAAAACTTTGTGGTAGATATATGCGGATGTACTCAATCCTGGACCCCCGACCACTTTGTGGATAGTACAGTAGCAGCTTTAAAGCAACAAATTGGCAGCGATAAAGTAGTGCTTGGCTTATCTGGAGGGGTAGATTCATCGGTAGCTGCCATGCTACTGCATAAAGCCATTGGGGCACAGCTCCATTGTATTTTTGTAGATAACGGCCTGCTTCGAAAAAACGAATTTGAGGACGTGCTTGCCTCTTACCAAGGCATGGGGCTACAGGTAAAAGGGGTTGATGCCAGCCAACAGTTCTATGCTGCTTTAAAGGGACTAGCCGATCCTGAAGCAAAACGAAAAGCCATAGGTAAAACGTTTATTGAGGTGTTTGATGAAGAAGCGCATAAAATTAATGGGGTTACCTGGTTGGGACAGGGAACCATCTATCCCGATGTAATTGAGTCCGTTTCGGTTGCCGGAGGACCCTCTGCTACCATTAAATCGCACCATAATGTAGGTGGTCTTCCCGATTTTATGAAACTAAAAGTAGTAGAGCCCCTGAAAGCACTTTTTAAAGATGAAGTGCGTAGGGTAGGCCATTCTATGCAAATTTCAGAAGATATCCTGGGTAGGCATCCATTTCCGGGGCCTGGTTTAGCTATTCGAATTTTAGGAGATATTACCCCACAAAAAGTGGCCATCTTGCAAGAGGTAGATGCTATTTTTATTGACGGCCTTAAAGCAAAGGGTTTGTATAACGATGTTTGGCAGGCAGGAGCAATGCTGCTACCTATTCAATCGGTGGGGGTAATGGGCGATGAACGCACCTACGAACAAGTGGTAGCTCTGCGTGCCGTAAGCAGTATAGATGGTATGACGGCCGATTGGTCGCACCTGCCTTACACCTTTTTGGCCGAAGTATCTAACAAAATAATTAACACTGTAAAAGGGGTAAACCGCGTGGTGTACGATATAAGCTCTAAGCCCCCGGCTACCATCGAATGGGAATAACCAAACAGGTTGGCTGCGTAAATTGGAATATTTTTTTTATCTTACCGTTTAATGATGCGTAAAATCTACCTTTTAGTTGTTATTATCCTCTTTATAGGTGGTGGAAGGGCTGTTATGGCTCAAAAACCATCCGCCACTTTTAGTGCAGCCTACAGGGTAGCAAAACAATTATTACAAGAAAAAAAATACGGCTTGGCCATGGAATCGTTTAAAAGCTTACTGGCCGATAATCCTTCCAATGATTACACCCCTTATGCCAACTATTTCCTGGGGTATTCAGCCTACCATAATGGCGATATTAGCTATGCAAAAAATGTATTTTTACAGCTTACCTTAACCTACCAAAATTGGGCTAAGCTGGATGCGGCCTACTTGTGGTTATCCTACATAGGCTACCAACAATCCGGAGCCTTTCAATCATTGCTCTATGCCTCTAAAATAAAAACCGAGCCCTACCTTTCGCAAAGCAATGCATTTTTAAAAACAAAATTAGCGCACGAAAACCCGCAGGTACTCAAACAATTAAACCAAACCTACCCCCAGCATAGGCAGGTGGCCGAAAGCTATGCGTATGCTTTAAACCAACAAACGCCCACCTTACAAAATACCACCCTGCTCGATTCCATTATATCGGTTTACCAACTGGAGCGTAGCCAGTTTAATGCCTTGCCTAAAAGTGAACATAAACCCCACTATACCCTTGGCGTGCTGCTGCCATTGTTTATTGATAAAATGGAAGCTTCGGGCAAATACTTAACTAAAACCTTGGCCATTGATTTGTACGAAGGAGCCCAGATGGCTGCTTTTGATGTAGATTCAACACTTTTTAGCTTAAAAGTTTTTGATACCCGAATGGATTCGGCCGAATTGAGCCATTTGTATAAACAAGGGGCACTTCAGGGGTTGGATGCTGTTTTGGGTCCTATTTATCCTAAACCTGTGGCGCGAATGCATGAAATTTCCATAGAAGATAAGCTTATATTTCTTCACCCCACCTCATCAAGCAAGCGCATTTTAAAAAATAACCCTTATGCTTTTTTAGCCAGGGCCGAAGCCACCCAATTAGCCGGCAAGGCGGCTCAGTATATGGAGGGGCATGCCCGCAACAAAAATGCCCTGATTTACTATGGCAGTTCTACCACCGATTCCATAGCCGCTTACACCTATAAGCAGCTAATGGAAGCTGATTCGTTTCATATCATTTTTACCAAAAAGGTAGGTAAAGAAAACCGTAGAGAGGTGTACGATGGACTAACCAAAGCTGTACAAGTGATTGATCGTTCCAGAATAAGAGGTATGACACGTGAGCAAATTAGAAATTCGCTTAATTTACCAATGCGCGATTCGCTATTGATTCCGCCCGATTCTGTAGGTCATATTTTTATAGCTTCAAGCGACCCCACCCTGGCCACCGAAGTCATGTCGGCCATTATTACCCGGGGCGATTCTATCCAACTTATGGGTATAGGAAATTGGTTTGAATTGGAAAATGCCAATTTTGGTATTATGGAAGGCCTGGGCGTAACCTTAGCTATTTCGGCTCTAGACGATGTAGCCACCTTAGAATACCAACAACTTACCAAACGATATATACAGAAGTACCATACAAAACCCGGCAAATATTTTTTTAGAGGTTATTTTGGGATGAAAGCGTTGGCCGAATCGTTAAAAACGTATGGTACTTATTTTATGAATGGATACCGTAAACAAGGAAATTTTAACCCCATGTTCGATTTTCAAAATAGCCACTCTAATGGAGCCATAAAAATAATTACCATCGAAAATCACCAAATAAAAACAATTCCGATAAGCGAAAACAGTATAGCCCCATCCGAGGATTAGGTATGAATAACAGGCCACTAGTAGTAAATACTGATTTTAATTATCCGTG
>JALWRJ010000287.1 GCA_026994125.1 Cyclobacteriaceae bacterium
TAGAAAATACAGGTGATTTTTCCCTTTGTTGGTCTTTTAACCAACAAACCATAGTTACTACAAGGTTCTTGTTGGTGAAAACACCAACATGGGGGAAGTTGTTTTATATGGAAACTTAATCTTGCCATTACTTATTCCTCTTCTTTGTTTTTATTCCTAAAATAAAACTTGTATCCAAGAGTAAAACTAAGTCTTTTAAAGTGGTTTATAAAAGGATAATTAGAGCCTTCAATTTCTAAATCATTTGTATAGGTTTGGCTAAGGTTTTCGGTATATCTGGCACTTAAGCTAAGCCTTTTATAATAAATACTCCAACCATACCCCCAGGAAACAAACGTTTTACCCGGTGCAGCAGCTATGCTGTTTAGTACAGTAGCTACCATTGGCAATTTGCCATTAAAATCAGAAATTGGGACATAGTCTTTATTACGCTTAATATTAAAATGCAAAGAGATTTCGGCAAATGCTAACAGCTTTACTTGTTTAATTTTGATAAAAGCAAATTGAGGCCTTATACTTAATTGGATGTCTCTAAAAGTCTGCGAACCTCCTTTTTTAATTTGGAATTGGTTAAATATTAACGATTGATTTACATTATATACACCATAACCTGGGTCAAGTTTATAGAAATACATAGCCAATACAGACTCAAACCGGGGGGATATACTATACCCCACATTTATGCCAATCGTTCTTAACTCTCTAATGCCTTCACGGTCATTACGCCCATTTTCAATCATAATACTATCAGCAACTAAGTTGTTTCCCCTGTATTCGGTTGCTGCGGTACCAATAGTAGGTTCAAAAAATAGTTTTTGTGCTAGTACACTTGTACTAGCACAAACAAAAAGAAGTAGTAGTATATATTTAACGTTGTCTAACATAAAAACTTACATATCCTGTATTGTATAAATAACCATCTCCGTTTGCTGCATCACAATATTCTACCGCTGAGCTACCTAAAATATCATCTTCATCTGTAATTGTACGTTTGGCTGTAGCATTTACGGTAGTACCGTTTATTTCAGTTGAAATATTTACAGAAACTTCAATAGAATTACCAGTATCTCTTTCAATCCAATCATAAACCATTGTATCGCCATAAATTGATTTAGAATAAAATTTTCCACCATCTACTACTGTATCAATGGCTTTGGCTATTTCATCGGGGTGTTCATTTTTAAGTAAGTATCCTTTTACCCCCAATTTTATTGCTTCTTGTAAATAAGCTTCTCTATCATAGTTTGATAATATGAGTACTTTAATGCCCGGAAAGTGTTCTGTAAGATATTCAGTTGCTTCAAGGCCATCAAAATCAGGCATATTAATATCCATTAAAACAATATCGACACTACATTTTTCAAGATAATTAATTGCATTTTTTGCATTTAATTCAATAATTACATTTTTAAATCTTCGCTTTTGTAATGCCTCAACTAATATTTCTGCATATCCCATTTGGTCTTCTACCAATAAAATTTTTATCTTTTCTCTTTCCATAAAAATATAAGTTTTTGCTGGTCTTACTATAGTTAAATAAAGTTCAAAAATAGTAAAAACCCGGGTTTGCACAATACCTAAAGCCAGCAACCTGTGTATGATTAAACTATTTTCTCTTTGTTGGTCTTTTGACCAACAAACCATAGTTACCACAAGGTTCTTGTTGGTGAAAACACCAACATGGGGGAAGCATGAGCCCGAGAGTCTTTATTCCTACCCAATTATGTTTTGTAACATTTCCCTGCCTTTGCCCACACTATCTATCTGTTTCAATACTAACATGGGTTTGCCTTTAAACTCTTTAATTTGGCATTGCTGAGGGTGTTTTTGCACAAAGCTTAAAATTTTTCCGAAGGTAGGCCCTGTGTAGTAATCGGTTTTATCCTGTGGCACAAAATAGGCTTTAAGCGTGCCTCCCTTAAGCACTACTTTTTCAAAGCCCAGTTGTTCGGCCAACCAACGCAACCGTACCGAGGTAAGCAACTCTTCTACCGGAGCCGGCAATGGGCCAAACCTATCAACCACCTGTGTTTTAAATTGGGTAAGTTCCTCTTCGGTTTTGGCCGAATCCAGTTGCGTGTACAAGCTCAGGCGTTCGGTAATATTTTTTACGTAGTCTTCGGGTATGAGCAACTCTAAATCAGATTCAATCACGCAGTCTTCTACTAATAATTGTACGGTTTCGCTTAGTTCCTGCTTAAACAACTCCTTAAACTCGTTTTCTTTTAAATCGCGAATGGCCTCATCTAATATTTTGTGGTACATATCAAAACCTAAATCCGAAATAAACCCCGATTGCTCGGCTCCCAGCAGGTTGCCGGCTCCCCGAATGTCCAAATCGCGCATGGCCACTTTAAAACCATCGCCCAAGTCTGAAAACTCTTCTAAGGTGCTTAGGCGCTTGCGGGCATCGGTAGTTAGCCCAATGGTGGGGGGCGAGAGCAAGTAGCAAAATGCTTTTTTATTAGAGCGGCCCACCCGGCCTCGCATTTGGTGCAAATCGGAAAGGCCAAACATGTGGGCATGGTTTATAATAATGGTGTTGGCATTGGGTATATCCAACCCCGACTCTATTATATTGGTAGAAACCAGCACATCATATTCGCCTTCAATAAACCTAAGCATGTGCTTTTCCAGCTTATGACCTTCCATTTGCCCATGCGCCACACCAATACGAGCATCAGGCACCAGGCGCAAAATAATATTGGCAATTTCTTCAATATCTTTAATCCGGTTGTGCACAAAAAACACTTGCCCTCCCCTGCGCAGTTCAAACGAAATGGCATCGCGCAAAAATGCTTCGTTAAACACATGCAACTCGGTAGTTACGGGTTGCCGGTTGGGGGGTGGGGTGGCAATAATGCTTAAATCGCGTGCGCCCATTAGCGAAAAATGCAGGGTTCGGGGAATAGGAGTAGCAGTAAGGGTAAGCGAATCTACATTTACACGCAATTGCTTTAGCTTTTCTTTTACTTTTACGCCAAATTTTTGTTCTTCATCAATTATCATTAAACCCAAATTTTTAAAGGCTACATCCTTGTTTACAATGCGGTGGGTGCCAATTAAAATATCGGTTTCGCCCGAGGCCACCCGGGCCAGCGTTTTTTTGATGCTGGCAGCCGATTTAAAGCGGTTAATGTATTCTACGGTTACAGGAAAATTATTTAGCCTATTGGTGAAGGTATGAAAATGCTGCATGGCTAAAATGGTAGTAGGCACCAGTACGGCCACCTGCTTATTATCGGCCACGGCTTTAAATGCAGCACGAATTGCCACTTCGGTTTTGCCAAACCCTACATCGCCACACACCAGTCTGTCCATGGGGTGTTGCAGTTCCATATCGGCTTTTACATCATGGGTAGCCTTTGCCTGGTCGGGGGTATCTTCGTAAATAAAGCTCGATTCCAACTCGGCTTGCATAAAACTATCGGGCGAAAAGGCAAACCCGGGCACTTTTTTACGCTTGGCGTACAGCTTAATTAAATCGCGGGCAATATCGGCTACCTTTTTTCGTGCTTTCTTCTTTTTATTCTCCCACTCGGGCGAACCAATTTTATTCATAATAGGCGGAGCGCCTTCCTGCCCGCTATACTTCGAAATTTTATGTATGGAGTGGATGCTTACATACAAAATGTCGTCATCCTTATAAATTAACCGAACCGCCTCCTGCATTTTAGTGCCTACCTGCACTTTTTTTAAGCCGGCAAAACGACCTATACCGTAATCTATGTGGGTAACATAATCGCCTGTATTTAACGTACGCAGCTCTTTTAAGGTAAGCGCTTTCGATTTTGAATGGCTGGTTTTAACCTTATATTTATGAAAGCGCTCAAAAATTTGGTGGTCGGTATAGCAGGCCAATTGCGAAACGCCATCCACAAATCCGGCACGCAAACCCATGGGCAAGGCATGAAACACCAAGCCAGGCCTGGTTTCATCAAAAATACGTTGCAGGCGGTCGTGCTGCTTAGGCGATTCGGCTGCAATAATATTGGTAAGCCCGGCCACTTCGTTATGTGCCAGGGTGTCGGCCAGCAACCCAAAATCTTTATTAAATGAAGGCTGGGGCCGTGCTTCAAAATCAATAAGGGCAGCCTGCCCCTTGCTAAAACGGTTGCCAAACTCTATGATAGGGAACCCCTCCATATTTTGTTGTAGGGTAGCGGATGACTCAAACAAATCGGCCGGCTCGAGCACTACTTTGGTTTGCGCTGCCACTTCTAACACCTGATCGAAATTGGCTGTTGCCTTATCAAAATATTTATCAACCACCTGGCAGGTTAGCTCCAAATCTTTAAACCAAAGCTTGGTGTTATTAGGTAAAAAATCGAAGAACGATTGCCGTTGCTCCAGCACCATTTTGGTTTGCACATTGGGTATAATATGTATGACCTTTACAGTTTGCTGGCTAAGTTGCGAAGTTGGGTCAAAAGTACGTATGCTTTCAATCTCGTTTCCAAACAGCTCGAGCCGGTAGGGCAAATCGTGTGCATAGCTAAATACATCAACAATACCGCCCCTAATGGCAAACTGCCCGGGTTCGTACACAAAATCTTCTTTTTCAAAATCGTAGGTAGCCAGCAGTTCTTCTAAAAAAGCTACATCTACCTGGTCGCCTACCTTTGCCGAAAAGGTGTTTTCGCGCAATGATTTTTTATTGATTACTCGCTCGGTTAAGGCTTCGGGGTAGGTTACAATTAGCTCACCGGAGGAAGCTTTGTGGTTAATACGGTTTAAGATTTCGGCCCGTTGTAAAATATTAGCGTTTTCGGTTTCATCAAACTGGTAAGGGCGTTTATATGAGGTAGGAAAAAAAAGAATTTCCTTGCCCGGCAATAGGTTTTGCAGGTCGTTAAAAAAATACGCGGCTTCTTCTTTATCGTGAAGCACAAACAGATAATTTTGATGACCTAAGCCATACACCGCTGCTGCCACAACGGCATCTAAACTACCCACCAGCCCTTTAAGCTGCAACCTGGAACCCACATTAGGTTTAATGTGCTCGGCAATGCCCAATACTAAACTATTGGTTTTGTAAAGTTTTAGAAAATCGGTAGGTTGCATAGCCATTTTAAAAGATGCAAAGGTAAGTTTTAGCCGTTAACTTTTATGGATTAAAGAAAGGGAATTGATTGAACCTGCAAGGTACCGGCACTTATCACTTTGAATGTATTTAACCAAACCATAAAAACCCTATATTAGAACCTAAAAAACAAATGGAACGAAAAACGATACAAAGTGGAGCCCCCTGGGAAGCCAAAGTGGGCTATAGCCGTGCCGTGCGCATGGGTGCTGTAATTGAGGTATCCGGCACGGTGGCACAAGAAAAAGGCAAACCCGT
>JALWRJ010000288.1 GCA_026994125.1 Cyclobacteriaceae bacterium
TACTATATTTTACTGTTCCAGTTTTTCCAAAACAATACCCATGGTGGCCTCAGTGTCATTTAATAATTTTTCAAAGTTAGCCGGTTTATCAACATTTATAAGCAGTTGTTTTTCCTTGCCCTCGCCAAACAGGGTAGCCTGGTAGGCCTCTTTAAAGGTCTCTACATATTTATCTTCCGAAATCACAAAGGTAGTTGCCTTCATAAAGCCACATCCCTTGGGCTCTAACACAAACACCGACCATTTGCCTTTTGTATCTCCATCTTTGTCAATACGTTGGTTTATCACATATTTATCGCCCATTTTTCGCAGCACCAACGAATCGGACAGGTATTTTTTTCCCTCATCCCCATCAAAATATTCTGAGGTGATATGAATGGCCTCTTTTTCGTTAAGCACTACAAAAGCATAATTGCCTTGTATTTCGGATGGGATGCTATTTAAGTTTTGGGTCTTAGGCGGCTGAGGCGTTTCAAAGACCACGGTAGTACACGAAAAACCAATAACAGCCCACAGTAAACTTATTACATAGATACGTTTCATATTTATATTTTTTCTTTTAAAGGTACGATATCTTACCTCGTAAAACTATTTTTTCAACATTAAACATGATGTTTTAAGCTGATTGCGTTTTACACTATAGTACTCCAACACCACTCAATAATTGTTAGATTGTTGGAACCGGAAAAATAAAATTCAACTATTGACACAACTTTAATTAATAGAGGTTACTATCTGAAGCAAGAACCTATTAACTATTAAACCAAAAGCATCTTTTCCATTTTTTAACCCCTTAAATGCGTTGTTACCAAATGAAGGAGCAAGATATTTTAGAAGAAAAAGCAAGAGAAGAGCTTAAATACAAAGCCCAACGATTAGCTATTATTGAAAAACTGAAAGCCATGGGTTTTACGGAGGAACAAATTGCCTATAATTTTTCGAATGCAGGAAAAATAAAAGCTAAGTTTACAGGAAAGTTAAGTAACGACTAGGATAGAGCTTTATGTTTGCTCATATTATTTCGCCTTAATATTAAAAATAATAATACCGGCCGATTGAGAGGGGATATCTCCACCACCTGTGGTTCGCGAAAACGTTAATTTTTGCACTTCATCCTTGTATAATTTTTCAACGGAAGGACTTACACTTGTTTCGATCGTTTTAATACGAATAATGTTTCCTTTGTCATCAATAATAACCTGAAAAATTAATTTTCCACTTTCTGAAGAATTATCACGAGGGTTGGGTTTTTTATCCCACATCCAGCCAGTCATTTGCAATGAAGCGCCTCCCCCACCACCTGCCTTACCATACAAGGCACGCGAATCTATCGAACCTTCTTTATCACCCTGGTCGCCTACGGTTCCGGGTTTATCGCCATGGTTAGCGTTGGTGGAAGTATTGTCTCCTTGCTTACCACCGGCTCCGGGTTTAGTATTGGGATACAACACAGGTGGCTGTTTGGGTTTTACATCTTCCTTAATAGGTTCTTTTTCCTCTTTGGGTTTTTCTTTTTGGGTAGTTTCTTTTATTTCCTTAACTACATCAGGCGAATCGTTGGTATTTTCGGTAGTTACTTCATTTATTACATCTTCCGTTACTTCATTGGGCTCGGGTTCGGTTACAGGCTCTTCAGGCACCTGTTCGGTTTCCACCATCTCAGGTACTTCTTCGGGCGGAGTATCCAAGCCGTTAGGAGCTACTTCTTCTACTTGTTCAATAGTAGCCGGAGGGGTAAAGGGTTCCGGTTGCTCAAGGCCGTCACCGGCATTATTCAGGCCAACATTAAGCTCAATACCAATTTCGGGCAGTGGTGGGTCGGGAGCACGCCAGGCCACCATAAAAAACAACACTAAAAGCATCACCCCATGTACGCCTATGGAAATGGCCACTCCTATTTGCTTATTGCGTTTTTCCTGTGGTGTTTGTGTCATTATTTTCCGGGTTGGGTAGCAATAGATACTTTTGCATTTAAGGCGGCTGCTATACCGGCTACTTTTACCAGGTATTCGGTAGGCACCGATTTATCTACGTGCAAAGTAATAATGGCTTCGCTCCCACTTATTTCGCGAGCCAGCTCACGCTCCAGGGCCGATTCCAACACCCTGCGGTCGTTAATATAATACGATAAATCTTTGGTTATGGTTACCGAAGTTTTCTGCATCACAATTTCGCTTTTTTTAGTGCTGGGTAAGTTTACGGGCAACCCCGAAGGCGTAATAAACGAACTGGTTAGCATAAAAAAGATGAGCAACAGAAAGATAACATCGGTCATAGACGACATGCTAAAACTGGCATCTACTTTAATTTTCGATTCTAATCCCATGGCAATTATTTTGGTTCTTGCAGCAAATCAATAAACTCGATTGAGGAGTATTCCATGGCATGCACTGCCTTTTGCAGGCGGGTAACGAGGTAATTATAGCCCAGGTAAGCAATAATGCCTACCAAAAGCCCGGCTGCCGTAGTTACCATGGCCTCATAAATACCGGCCGACAATAGTTTGGGACTCACGGCACCTTCTTCTTGTGCAATAGACATAAAGGCTTGTATCATGCCCATTACGGTTCCTAAAAAGCCCAACATAGGGGCTGCCCCTGAAACGGTAGCCAGCAAAGGTAAATTTCGTTCGAGCTTATAAAGCTCAATTTTACCTACGTTTTCAATAGATACTTCAATGTTTTTAAGTGGATGCCCTATCCGGTTCAGGCCTTTTTCTATCATGCGCGATACCGGAGTATTTACCTCTGAGCAAGCCAGCTTAGCCCCGCTTAAATCGCCATTGGCTACCAATGTTTTTACCTTTTCCATAAAACCGGGTGGGGTTACCATGGCTTGTTTAAGGGTACGTAGGCGCTCCACAAAAACATACACCGCTACCAAGGATAGCAGCGCAATGGGCAGCATCATTATGCCGCCTTTAAACAAAAGGTCGATTACCTGAACCGACCCTGTATCTGTTGCTGTGGCGATTGTATCGGCAGCAGCAGTTGTAGTAATTTGACCTAAAATCATATCAATATTTCACTATCCATTTACCGTTTCCAAACTCTTCGGGCAAATCGTTAAGAGCCGTTTGGGCTTCATCCAGGGTTTCGTACCCACCAATACCCACACGTTGCATTTTCTTTTTGGCATACGGGGGTATTAAAAAGCTTGGTGTTCCTTCTTGTGCAATTTTATTGCCAAAGTCTTTTGCAAAATCTTCATCAATAAAACTTTCGAGCACAATGTAGTAACGCCCGGTACGCTCGGTTAGTATTTGCACACCTGCTTTTGCACGTGCTTCGGCCTCGGCCTGCAAACGAGCTTCCTCTGCGGCCTTTAAACGGGCTTCTTCTTGTTTCCTTTTTAAAGCAGCGGCTTCTTCCTGTTTCTTTTTGTCTAATTGTTCCTGCTTTTGCTGGGCTTCTTCGGCCAGGGCTTCTTGCTTAGGTTTATAAAAGCCGAGGTACCAAACACCGGCTCCAATAATTAAGATGGCCAAAATACTAAACAGTATAATTTTAGGTGCATTTGATGAGGATTCGTCTTCATCGAGTTGGTAACGCAAAGCAGGTTTTTCCTCATTTTCGCTTTCTTCCTCTTCGTCAGGGTTGGTATAGCTATCCTCTTGCTGTGATTCGTAGCTATCCTCCTGTGTTGTTGTTTCGGTATCTTCCGGTTCATCAACAGGTTCTTGGGCAGGCTCCTCAGTGGTTTCTTCCTCGTCTAATGGTTTATACTCAAGATCGGGCAGGCCAAAACTATCATCTGCATCGTTTAAATCGTCTTGTCCCTGAGGGTTTAATTCTTCTTCATTAGGATCTTTTTCGTCCATTGTTTTATGATTATGGGTTAGTATTATAAACTAAAAGTAGCAAAACTATACCGAATAGTAAAATCCCAACTTAAACTTTCGCTAAAAAGAAGCTAAAATAGTGCTTTCAGGATAGGTTTAGGATAAAATTAAGCTGCAAAATTACCTATAAGGTAATACTTACCCTATTAAGTGCATGCCTGCCTTGCCGCCTGTCAGGGGTTCTTTAGTGGTTATAAGCTGCAAGGTAGCGCCAACGAGGCTTATAACTTAAAAGTATAACCTAACTCTATAGGTAACATCAAACTTTTAAGTGCTAAACTTTGATGGCTCAGAGTTCTTAAAAAAGGAAATGCTGAGCGTGGTTAGTGGCAACCATTTATATCAAGTTATAGTGCAGAAATAGGTTACGTTTAGTTCAATATGTTGGGTATGGGTTGCCACTTACTTAATTCTTGTTTGCTTATATATCGATATTGGTTTACTCAGAGTCCTCTTTGAGTGACTCTGAGGAGGTGGAGAAGTGTTTACGCAGGTGGGTAATGGCGCACGAGTACAGCGAGTTCCTGTTGACTGGGTTATTTCCTAACCCTTCATTTTTTCCGGATCCTGTCTGGAATCAAAGAAGTCTGTGACATAGATGGAGTACTTTTCAACCCTATAGATAATTTTGACGTTCCCTTCTATTATTCTCCTATGGTTCTTTCCTAAATGTTCCAGATAGTCTTCTCGTTGATAGTGGTTGTAGGTAGTTACAAGATTATCCGCTTTGTCCAGCAACTTTGCCCTGAACGTTAAAAATTTCTCTAAACTCCAACCTTGTTCTTCAAGCAAAAAATCTGTTAAGTCTGCCAGACTATCATGAGCCCGATCGGTATATATTACTTTCATATACCCAGCCTGCTATTCAGCTTGTTCTCGAGTTCTTGCCTATTCATCACCCGGCCTGCTGCAATATCTTCTTCCGCTTTCAATGCCCTAGAAGTTAACTTTTGCTTCAGTGTGGGGTTTAAGCTCGACTTTCTGAGCAAGGTCCTGATAGCTTCTAATAAACTGTTATCAGTCTCTTTTTCGATCAATGCTTGTAACTCTGTCTTAATGTCTATTGTTGCCATTTCAATGATAAAATTAACTAATTATCTGGTTTAACGTAAATTATTTGATTTGTTTTCTTTCTAATTACCCCAATGGATAGACTACGCTAAACCCGTTCCTACTCAGAGTCACCTGCAAGGGACTCTGAGACTTTATATTATCCCTCCCCCTTCCATCTATCTTTTTATAATGTGCAATGTATTTATTTTTAACCCCCAGTTCATAAAAAACTGCACCTGAGTGCCTGTAATCTACAAAATCTGCAACCAAATTCCATTTCCCACTCACAGGATTTTTTAGCCTTGCTCAGAGTTGCCTGCTAGGGCAATTTGTTTAAATCAACTTTTATCATACTTCTTGGTTAAACTCAGAGTCCTCTACGAGTGACTCTGAGCAGGGGTAAAATGTGCTGGGCAGGTACGAAAG
>JALWRJ010000289.1 GCA_026994125.1 Cyclobacteriaceae bacterium
TGTACCCATTGCCTTGCTATGCAAAAATTATGAGCGTTACCAAACATTGCTCGATTTGTTTCTGGTATTTGGCGAGCCCGAGCCAAGCGAGTTGTTAAACAGTCGGCTGCACACCTTTTATGAACAGCATGGCCTGCCCTGGCCCAGCGAAAAAATACAGGCTGTGCCTCCTACTTATTATGTACGACCCGTACCTCAGCAAGACAGTAAGCCATTTTTTACTATAAATAGTATAGAAAAGCTTAGTACGTATGCCGGAACATCCTATAAAGCTTCAGACGCTTTTTTAAAAGACTTAGGAGCCACCTATGCCGAGGAAGTTGTTGATAAAACCAATAACTGGGCACAAGCCATAGCCTTGCCCGAAGGATACCAACTGGAACCCGAGCGTTATTGGCAAGTAGCCGGCAGGTTTAAAGCGTTTACCTGGGCTAAAATATATGCCCAAAAGTATAAGGATAAAAAAATATTTTTTAGCGTTGGGGTGCATGTGGCCGAAAAAAAATTGGTTATAAAATTGGACGGGCTGCGTTCGGGTACCCATAAACTGAGCAATTTCGAAATTAGGAATTTCGATTATTTTACCCAAGGGCAGGAGTTGGAGGTTGTGTTTGATGCCGAAAAAATACCCGGCTTATCGTTAGAAGCATTGGCTTTTGTTGCCTCCCGGTTTATAACCTTTACTAAAGCCGTGTACGAGCAGGCTATTGAATTTATTTGGCACGACAAAGTAGATGTAAGCTTGCATAAAAACCGCTTGTTTAAAATGAGTAATTCCTACCAAAGCCAGGTAGAAGCAACACCTGCCAGAGTGGAGGAAGAAAAATTGTTGGAGTTGGTGCAGGGCTATGAGCAGTTTATGTTAATCCATGCCGGGCGCGAAGCTTTGGCAGTACAGGTTGAACCTGTTGTACACGGCAACTTACAGCTCCTTCGTTCGTTCGAAGTGGATGGTAAACCCAGAAATATTTTACTAAAAGCAACTACGGGAGGTACGCAAACTCCCTTTGAAATGAGCCGTGAGGAAATTGAATACCTGGGTGATAACATGCATACCTGGTTGTACCATATTGTAGAGTATAACCCCGATACCCATAGTGCTAAGCTGGTAGTTCGAAAAGGCAGCCCCACCAAATATGCCCACCTAAAAAGTATTCGGTTCGAGGTAACCATTGATTAGGGTGGCCTGCTAACTTACCCTAACCAAAGTTGATACAGGTAACAAAAAAAAAGGAGCTAATTTAGCTCCTTTTTTTGTAGTAGTGTAAAAAAATTAATTTGTTACTTCTGAAACAGGTCGAGGCATTTCTTCCCAAACATCATCGTCTGCTCGATCTAACGGAAGTTGGTCTAACATTCCCCATCTGCGCATGTCTATCCAACGGTGTCCTTCGCCAAACAAAGAATAACGCCTGTTATAAATCAATTCATTTTTAACAGAAGCTTTATCAACAGTTCCGCTATACGGAGATAAGCCATGCTTGGTTCGAATAACGTCAATTGCCGATACCGCTCCAGCTAAATCATTAGTTTCTAACCTAGCTTCAGCCATCATTAGAATAAGTTCTTCGTTTCTAATGATAGGAACAAAAGATGCCAAAGACGAGAACAAAGCTACATCATAATCGCTCGATAATCCATCCAAAACAGCCGTTGTAGTTCTAGCGCTTACTTTATTTATCCTGTCATCTCCTGCAAGAATATCTGTTGTAAATGATGGATGCGCTACAAGAGCTTCACTCTGATCTGGTACTCGGTATAACGGATTTGAAATATCAACACCCGAGGTAGAATAAAAATGAGCAGGGCCATCATTTAAGTCACCTGCCATATCCATAAATGAATTTCCTAGTAATCCAGGAATATCACTAAACCTTCCATCGTACAAAGCGACCCTTGCAGCAATAGCACGGTTAAATTTAGCAAATTCAGCTGGAGTATCAAATCCTGCAAAAGCACTTGATAAGGCAAATGGAAACTCACTTCCACCGGCATTAAGTTCCGAATATCCTTCATCTAAAATAGATGCAATGGCGGCCAAAGCAGGCTTATAATCAACAAATGGTCCTAAATTATCAATGTCAGCTACATCTATCCTAATACCGTTGTTGTATTGAAGATTAAGCGCCAATAATAATGAATACGCTTCTGCAGTTTTAGCATATCCTGTAAATGCATTACTTTGTTCGCTAGTTAAAGCTACTGAAGTTTTACCTACACCTTCAATTAATAAATTTGCATTTTTGATTACTTTATACCTTCCTGCATAGGGTCTCGTTCCATAAAAACCTGCAGGGTCTAAAGTAGATTCTCCTTTACCTAACAATTCGCCCGTATATCGTGGATCTGAGTTGGTAAAAAAGTACTCTTCACGTCCTATAATTGAAACAACATCGTAATAAAAACCAATTTCGGTTCTCATTAAACTTTCTATTCCTACTGCATACAATTGTAATTGTTGCATGGAGGGGTCATCGGCTACCGACAAATTGTTGGGGTCGGGGATGGCTTCGATTTTACATGCGGTAACTGTTGCTCCTAGTAAAGCAATCGTTAGTATTTTATTTAATATATTTTTCATGATTAATAAATTAGAAGTTAAGTACTACATGGAAATTGATACGTTTAGACGAAGGGAATGGGGTAACTTCAACACCACTTGAAAGCCCTTTACCGCCAAAGTTCGAGACTTCAGGGTCGTAGCTTCGGTACTTAAATACGTTGATTAAATTGTATCCGCTAACTCCCAAGCGTAAACTCATTACATCATTAAAAACTGACCTGGGAATATTATAATAAAGACCAATTTCACGTAATCTTAAGTAACTGGCATCTTCTATATAAGGAGCAGAATTTGCGCCTAGTTCGCCAAGGCGGTAGTCACCGTTACCCAGTTTACCTTCTGGGTCTAAATCAATTTTATCGTAATCGGCACTAGTACCACTTAAATCAGATAATAATGCCGACAAGTTAATGTTCTCTCCTCCATTTTTCCAATGGAAAAGGAAAGACAAGTCAAAGTTTTTATATTTTAATGTGTTAAGCATCGACAAATTAAATTTGGCTTGAGAGTTTCCAAATATTTGAAGGTCATTGGTGCCATCACCATTTTTGTCTACATCAGGATTTGGACCAACTCCAATAATTGTGGTAGGGCTATAGCCTTCTTTAATTAAAAATTGTCCAAGAAAATCGGCAAACCCTCCTGTGGTATAGGCAGGAATATCTAAACGAGTTACTTCGGTTGAGTTTTTCCAGTAGTTTAGATTCATGTTCCAACTGAAATCATTAGTATTAATTACATTCCAGTCTAAGCCCATTTCTATACCTTTGTTTTGCATATCGGCTGCATTAACAACTTTGGTGGTAAAACCCGAAGAAGATGGTACCTGGGCAGAAAGAAGCATGTCGTTAACTCCTTTGATGTAATAAGTAAAATCAAAATTTACTTTCCCATTAAAGAAACCAAGATCAAAACCTGTTTCAAATTCTTTTTGTCTTTCTGGGCCTACATTGGGATTGCCTCTTTTATTTAAAGGCGTTGCTCCTGAATTACCATCAATTACAACTGCACTTAAGGATGTATATTTATCACCAAATACAGCAAAGTTACCTGCTTCACCATAGGCAGCCCTTAACTTAATTTGATTTATAAAGGTGCCATTAGCCACCCCAAATTCATGTAAATTTATTGCGCCAGATGCCTTAGGGAAGTAGTAGAGTTTATTAGGATCCCCATTATTGGACGATTTATCGCCTCTAATTCCTAAGGTTAGGATGACCTTATCGCTAAAATTTGCTTCTTCTTGTACAAAAAATCCCTTATCGTGTTGTATAATTCGTGTTTGATCAACACTTATATTACTGCCTTGGTCTAAATTGGTTTGATCTCCATTCATATTAGAGGCTGTACCCAAAATAGTGTTTCTGAAATCGTTAATACTCGTTAAACCAAGCTGAGTTTTAAACGATAACCCATTTCCTATAAATAAATCATGGATTAAAAAGGCTGAAAAGTTAGTGTTTCTTGTTACTGTACTACCTTGAACAGAAACCCCATTTAAACCATTACCATTGCTTTGAAACTGCAAGGTATTTGGAAATAAAGCGGTAGTGGAGAGGGTATAATAATCTAGTCCGGCTCTACCTTTAAATTTTAAAGATTGCATATCCGATTGAAAAATAGTTCCATTTATAACTGCTCCACCAATATACCTATCTACTGTTTCATTATTAGTAACCTTATCGCGGGTTTCTAAAAAGTTTGAAGCCGCATAGGGGTTATCCGGGTAATTACCGTTAGCATCAGGTTGTAATTGAGCCCACGAGGGGGTGGCTACATACGAAATACCCATGGTGGTTCCTGAGTTATCGTTATTAAAAAAACCTCTATCGGCAGATGAATGGATATAATTATTGCTTACTGAAATATCCAGCCAGTCGGCTAATTTTTGGTCAATGTTCGCTCTAAAAGAGTATTTCGAATAACCAGTGTTTTTAACAATGCCTTTATCGTCTTTTCTTGATGCACCAATAAAATATTTTGTACTGGCATTACCACCAGCAATGGTTAAGCGGGTAGTGGATAATAGTCCTTTATTACCATAAAGTTCATCTTCGTAGTTGTGCAGGGTGCCTGCATCTCTTGCTGCAATAAAGGCATTTTTTCCGGCTGTTCCAAAGTGAGTTTCAGCCTTGGTTTCATCCCATTGGCGTACCCCTAGTTTGCGTAGTTGCGAAATTACCCCAACAGTTTGAGATAAGGTAATTTTAGGTTTACCTGTTTTTCCTCGCTTGGTAGTAATTATTACAACACCTCCTGAGGCTCGAGAACCATAAATAGCGGCTCCAGACGCCCCTTTTAATACCTCGATGCTTTCAATATCACTCGGGTCAATGTCAGCAATTCGGTTCGAAGGGTTGTCTTGATTGCTTTGGCTACCGCCTCCTGATGCAGCTGATACTACATTTAAGCCAGCTGATATTGCAGAGTTATCAATATACACACCATCTACAATATAGAGCGGTTCGTTACTACCATTAATAGATGTAATACCTCGCATTTTAATAGAAATACCTCCCCCGGGTGCACCAGAGTTGGCGGAAACATTTACACCTTTAAGTTTACCATAAAGGGCTCCATCCATGGTAGTTTGTTGGGTAATTCCTGCCAGTTCACCTGCCTTTACCGATTCTACTGAATTTGCCAAATTAGAACGCTTAACAGTAGAAGCGAGCCCGGAAATCACTACTTCATTTAAGCTC
>JALWRJ010000290.1:0-4976 GCA_026994125.1 Cyclobacteriaceae bacterium
CTTATACTTTCAAAATGCACTTTTTAGGTTATTCGCTTTCGATAAAAACCAACCTGCCGAAATTAACTTTAAAAGCCTGCTGAAAAAAATAAGCGTTGACAACGCCATGCTAAGGTTTTTGGACGGGAGCCAAAATGTAAAAGGGAGCCCAAACGAAAATTATGCACGTGAACTTATGGAGCTATATTCCATTGGGCGTGGCTTAGAGGGAACGTTTCCTACCGATTTACCTGCGGGAGACTACCTTAACTACACCGAGCAAGATGTACAAGCAGCAGCACGTGTACTTTCGGGCATTACCCTGGACGAAGACTACCTAAGCCTTGACCCCGAAACCAACCTGCCGCGTGGTAAGGTAGCCACCAACTCGCACGACAATACAACCAAGCAATTTAGCGAACGGTTTAACAATACAGTAATTAGCCCCAACCCCTTGCTGATGCCTAATGGGCAACCCACCCAAGAAAGTGTACTCGATGAAGTGAGCCAACTTATTGACATGATAACTGCACAACCGGAATCGGCTATTTTTATTTGCCGAACCTTGTACCGGTTTTATGTGTACCACGAGGTAACCGAAGAAATTCAAAATACCGTAATAGCGGAAATGGCAACCAGCTTGGCAGCTAATAACTTTAAGCTACAACCAGTATTGGAAGAGTTATTCAGCAGTAAGCACTTTTACGACACAGTAGCCACTGGGGTGGATGATGATAAATTTGGGGGTATCATAAAATCGCCTATTGATTTGGTGGCCGGCACCTGCCGGGCATTTAACCTAACTTTGCCCAACTACCTTACAGATTACGATACCTTTTACACACAAACTTTCGGCTTTTACCAGCGTATGCAACGCATGGGCCAAAGCTACTACGAACCCTTTGAAGTAGCCGGCTATCCTGCCTACCATCAGTACCCGGCTTTTAACCGAAATTGGATATCCTCCAATTACCTGGCCAACCGGTACGACCTTATCCGTAGCCTGTTTGTAATGATGAACCAACAAAGCCCTGATATGCCGGCTTTTGACCCTGTGCAATTTACCAAAAGCAATATAGATAATGCCATAGCAGCCGACCCACGACAACTCATTATAGCCTATGTGCAACTACTATTTCCAGTTCATTTTAACCTAACATTTGATACCAATGCAGACGATAATGCCGGCATTACAGCCGAACGAATGAACTATTTTCTTCAGGCGTTTTTGTACGAGCCCCAATTGGATGCCGACCCTGAAGCTGAGTGGACTAATAGATGGAATGCCAACTATGAAATGGATGTAGTAGAAGGACAACTGCTTAAATTGATAAATGCGCTATTGCAAACACCCGAGTACCAATTAATGTAAAATCCATGAAACGAAGACAATTTTTACGTAATGCATTGCTTACCTCGGGTTCAATTTCCCTGGGTGGTTTTCCTATTAACTTATTGGCCAAGGACAGCCGACTAAGCAAATTAGCGGCTACCTCCGAAAACGACCGGGTATTGGTTATTTTGCAATTGCATGGAGGCAACGATGGGTTAAACAGTGTAATTCCAATTGATAATTACGATTTGTATTACAGCCGAAGAGCCAATATTGCTATTCCTAAAAAAGGCACCAACCGGGCGCTTATTGAACTGGACTCCACCCTGCCCACCCAGGCTCAGGTAGGCTTACACCCTGATATGGGTGCCATGAAACAATTATACGATTACGGCAGGCTGGGCATTGTGCAAGGCGTATCCTACACCAATAATAACGGTTCTCATTTTAGAGGACGCGATATCTGGTTTATGGGGGGTGGAGCCAACGATTACTATTCTTCGGGTTGGATAGGCCGCTACTTGCAACAACACTACAAGCCCCTTACCTACCCCGATGATTTTCCGAATACCGAAATGCAAGACCCCTTAGCCATAGAACTAGGAAGTGATGTTTCCCTGGTATTTCATCAAAATAATAACATACCTGCTTCCATATCGCTTGGAGGCAGCCCCGATAGCTTTGCCAACCTGATAGATTCGCTGGAAGGTTTTACCGATGAAGGGATTGACCCTAGAGGCAAACCTCCAACGAGTTTGGAAAACAGCCCCTATGGCAAAGAAATGAATTGGATTCTTGGCTTGGAAGACAAAACCGAAGACTATGCCCAACGACTTAGCCAAGTGTACGATGCTTCCTCGGAATCATCGGTTACCTATCCGGAAACCTACCCGTTTAATGCCCCTGCCAATGCCAAACGAAACCCTTTGTCGGGGCAATTGCAACTTATAGCCCGGTTGCTCGATGGCGGTGGTGCTGGCCAAGGCGTTAAAACAAAGGTGTTTTTATTACGAATTGGCGGATTTGATACTCACGCCAACCAGGTTGAAAACTACGACCCAACTATGGGTGTTCATGCCACCCAAATGTACCACATTGCTACCGCCATGAAGGCTTTTCAAGATGACTTGAGAGCCCGGGGTTTGGAAGAGCGAGTACTCACCATGACTACTTCGGAATTTGGTCGAAGAATTACCTCGAACGGAAGCTATGGCACTGACCATGGCACCGGAGCTCCGTTATTTTTATTTGGCCCCTATGCTAAATCGGGCGTAACCGGGGTAGTTCCCGACCTCAACCTGAGCAATGTGGCCATGCAATACGATTTTAAGCAAATTTATGCCACCATACTTAAAGATTGGTTCCAAGTGGACCAAGCCACTATACAAAACGATATTCTGTTTAGGAATTACCTGGATGGGCCAAACGATTCCGGAGGAAACTACGAACCGCTTAACTTAATAGACGATAATGTAATTACCTCTGTAAATAATTTTATTACTAATAAATTTTATATGAAATCCTGTTATCCAAACCCCGCGAAAGACCGTGTTACGTTTACTTATCGTATCAACGCGTTTACTTCTGTTAAGTTGGTGCTTTCAGATATTCAAGGGAAATATTCATCTACCATTGTAGATGAAATTAAACAGCCCGGAGAACATGAAATTACGGTGCCGGTAAACAACCTGCCGGCAGGTCAATACATCTATAATTTTAGGGCAGGCCCTATAAACGAAAGTAAAAAACTTGTTATAATTAAATAAAATGCGATTTAAGCTAACCTTACTCCTACTCATAGTAAGTGCTTCGGTATGGGCACAAAAAAGGAAAAAGCCTTCCTACAAAGATCCTTTTCTAAAAACCCAATGGTACCTGGGATTTTTTGCAGGGGGCAACCTGGCCAAAGCTACGCCCACGGCTAGTTTTTATGGGTACGAACCCCTAAACTATACACCGGATAAGTTAACAAAAACCTACCATGGGTTTAAACAGCTTAATGCACAAGCCGGATTAGTATTTATGTTTTATACCCGAGGCTTTAGCCTTGGCTTAAAACCGGGCATCCATACTTACCAAACAGGCCATACCACCGGTAGCACTTGGAACGATACCAATGATAACACCAACACCCTCCAAATAAATTACAACCACCTAACTAAATTCAATTACCTGGAGTTTCCACTTACGGTACAGTACGATTTGGTAAAAGGTAAATTAAGACCATTTATTGGCCTTGGGGGTTACTATGGGCTATTACTAAGTACCAACCGAACCATAGAACGCACCGGAACCGATGCCGCCTCGGGCTCGGCAGGTAGTTTTACCAATGCCCCTAAAACCATAGGCATTACCAATTTATTTATTACCTCAGCGCTAGGAGTACAAGGCTTTGTAGGAGCCAGTTACGACCCCGGAAACATTAGAATTACCCTCGATATTGGCTATAAAATGGGACTTAACAATATAACCAGCACCCAAAACCGGTTTGTAAACAATAACCTGTCAGCCCTGGGCGAAGCCACCGATGACATTCGCCTGCAAAACATTTATTTTAACCTGGGATTTGTCTTCCCTCTAAAGTTTATTAGTAAAAACTTTGATGCCATAAACTAAGCACAATGAAAAAACACTCCTTTTACAATTTTCTTTTTTTTATACTTTTACTTCCAGCTTGCGACATCACCAAAAACGATGTAATACCCAGCCATACCTTTACCAAAATTTATGATGACAACCGGTTTGAGCAAGCCTACTTCCCGGTAGATGTCATTCAAACAGCCGATGAAGGATTTTTGATTTTATCAGAACTTAAAAACGACCTTTCGTTATTTACCTCGGTGGTGGTATTAAAAACCGATGCGTTAGGAGCGATAGAAAAAACTACTACCCTGAATGCTCCCTTTGTACTGCCGGTAAAAGGGTGGCAGAAAATTGGTGAAACCTACTATTTTGTGTGCATGGATGAAAACTCAACAACGGCTCAAATAGTTGGCGTAAGCGAAACAGGAGAAATAAGCACCCCGGTAGCCATAGGAGGCATCACCTACCCATTGGCTGTTAATAGCGATGGCAACCATCTTACCCTGCTATCGTTCGATAACGGAAATAGCGAAACCGTGCTAAGCCTGGTAAGCACTAGCGGGCAAGTAACCCAGCAACAAGGCTATAGCATAGGTGCCGGGGTAGATGTTGAAAAACCCATTATTGACCATGTTACCCGCAATGGAGATATACTCCCTTTTCAGGTGGGGCAAACCCAAGAGGGACTTTACTTTTTTAATGGATTCTATAATTATACTTTTTCGCTGGTGTTTAGCAATTTTGGAACTTCGCCTACCGGAGTGTGCCAGGGCCAACTTAGCCAAGGAGGCATTAGTGAAGTAGCCAGCCTAGGAAATGATATATTTGGAATTGCTCGATTCAATTTTAAAGACAACTACATTGCTCCCTTAGCCAATATACCCACTAATGCTATTACTTCAAGCACCGACTTGGCAGGTAATACATTTCCTGAAATTGAAAATAAAATGAAGGTTAAATTACTAAGCCTTACTGAAAATGGCGCCTGGTTATATGCCACTACTACCAAAGCACGCCAAGTAGTGCTGTATGGGTTTAACCAGGCCAGCGGCACTATACAAGGCACCGGCTACCTGGGCAG
>JALWRJ010000290.1:4986-5234 GCA_026994125.1 Cyclobacteriaceae bacterium
GATGGGTTGATAAACTAATTTACCCAAGGTTACTCTTGAGGATTTACAAAATAGCTCGGGCTTAGGTGATTTTTTTGTTTAAACCTGAATTCGACTTAAAGCTGATAGCATTCCATATGTCGAATTCAGGTTTAAACTTTCTGCACATTAACGCAGTTCATCCCTTTCATTCCTTTTTCAAGTTCAAAAGTAACTTTATCACCTTCCCTGATTTCATCGATTAGGCCATTGATATGCACAAAGTATTT
>JALWRJ010000291.1 GCA_026994125.1 Cyclobacteriaceae bacterium
GAAATTAAATTTTAATACATATGCATACCTCCATTAGATTTTTTGCCATGCTCGGTGTTATAGCTTTTAGTAGTGCCTATGCACAGGATAAACCGGCCTACCAATTGTACAACCAAAAAGGCAAACCCGCCAAATACCAAAAAATGATAGCCGATTTGGCCGATGCTGATATGGTATTTTTTGGTGAATACCATACCAATCCCATTTCGCATTGGTTGCAACTCGAAATGGTTGAAAGTTTTTTTAAGCTAAAAAAAGATAAACTGGTGTTAGGAGCCGAAATGTTCGAAAACGGAAACCAACTGGTGCTAAATGAATACCTGGCGGGCTTCTACGATGAAAAGAAAATGCTGCCCGAAATTACCCAGCTTTGGGGCAATTATAAAACCGATTACAAACCTCTGGTAGATTTTGCCAAAGAACATAAGTTAAAGTTTGTAGCTTCAAATATTCCGCGCAGATACGCCTCTATGATTAACAAAAAAGGCATGGAAGCGCTGGATTTACTTAGCCCCGAGGCGTTAGCAATGATAGGCCCCGTAAAAGAATACTTTGATGCCAGCGTATATGCCGATATGAAAGATATGATGGGGAGCCATGTTCCGCCTAACATGTTAAACATACAAATGGCACAAGCCTCAAAAGACGCCACCATGGCCATGTTTTCGGTAAATAATTTTACCAAAGGCGATTTATATTTTCATTTTGATGGCTCGTACCACTCTAACTACAACCGGGGCATTATTTGGTGGGTAAACCAACTTAAGCCGGGCTTACGGATTAAATCAATAACTACCCTTAACCAAAGCGAATGGGATAAAATGACAGACGAACAAAAGGCAACTATTGCCAATTACATTATAGTGGTGCCCGATAATATGACCCAGACAAAACGATAAGAAATTAGTACAACTAAGGTGCTGAATCGATTTCTGCACCTTAGTTGCATTTGAGATATATTTTACTAAAACAATTTCATTGAAGGAGGCACTCCACCTGCCAACCTAATATAAATAGCAGTTTGCCCCCGATGGTGGTTTTGGTGGATAAATGCTTTATGTAAGGCAGTACTTGCACTCATATCGTACTGGCCAAATAGTTTTATCTCCTGGTTTAGCTTATCGGTCGGAGTAGCTTCCAGATTGCTAATTACAAAATCATACCCTTTAGCTACTACCGCAGCCAGTTCTTCTTTAGTTTGGTAGCCTTCGCTTTTTTCGAGGCCTCGCAAATCTTCAATGGTGGGTGCTACCCCTAATGCCTGAGCCGTTAAACCCATGTTGGCAGTGGTTAAATGCAACATTTGCTCCCTAAAAGTACGAATACTGTCCGTTGGCCTTAAATTAAGCTGGTCGTCAGGCATAGCCTCAATATATCGCAAGGTATAATCCTTAGCCCAGGCCCAATCAGCCACCATACTTTCTTTGGCGGATTCCATTCGGTAATCGTAGGCCTTAAAAGCCAAGGCACTTGCAAGCAATATGCCCAAGCCCCATTTTGTAAATTTACTTTTCATAGGTATATATGTTTAATTGTTTAAACATTTAAGGTACGCCAAATTTTTAAAATTCTACCTAATTTTATGTGAATGGTAAATTAAATTGATAAAATTTACTCGGCATGACGAATATTTTTTCAAAATTACTCGTCATGCCGAGTAATTAATGTATATTTGATGAATATTACGAGTTATGACACCTGAAGAAACTGTAGATTACCACATTAGAGCCGCCTGGTATGGCTTTTTTAGGATGTACAATCAAGAAGCGGCCAAACATGGATTTACCACTTCCATAGGGTTTGTTCTTTTAAACCTTCAATACGGTAAAGGCACACCTGCCACCAAAATTGCTCCATTAATGGGCATGGAATCGCGCAGTTTGAGTCGCATGCTTAAAAACATGGAAGAACAAGGATTGATACGAAAAGAACAAGACCAAAACGATAAACGCTCCATTTTAATTTACTTAACTGAAAAAGGCAGAGAAAAACGAGAAATTTCGAGATTAACAGTGCGTGGGTTTAATGAAGAATTACGTGGAAAAATTACCGATAAAGAATTCGATACTTTTATTAAAGTTATGAATATAATTAATAAACAAATTGAGCAACATACAGAAGTAGTAACCGCTTAATGGAATTATTTTAAAGGCAATTAAATTATAAATAGTGTATATACGCAAATAATATGAAGCGATCAATTAAAAAAGTTGCCGTACTGGGCTCTGGAATTATGGGCTCACGTATTGCATGTCATTTTGCCAATATTGGGGTAGAAGCCCTGCTCCTGGATATTGTGCCTCGCGAACTTAACGACCAGGAAAAAGCCAAAGGGCTTAGCCTGGAGGATCCGGTGGTACGAAACCGGATTGTAAACACTGCTTTTCAATCTACCCTAAAAGCCAAACCGGCTTCCTTGTACAACAAATCATTTGCTAACCGAATTACTCTTGGCAATTTTGATGACAACATGAAGGACATTGCCAGTTGCGATTGGGTAATTGAAGTAGTGGTCGAAAACCTGGATATTAAGAAAAAAGTATTTGAACAAGTTGAAAAATACCGAACTCCGGGTACGTTAATATCATCAAACACCTCAGGTATCCCTATCCATTTAATGTTGGAGGGCCGAAGCGATGATTTTAAAAAATATTTTAGTGGTACTCATTTTTTTAACCCCCCTCGCTATTTAGAGCTGCTCGAAATTATTCCAACCCCGGAATCGGATAAGGAAATGATAGATTTTTTGATGCACTATGGCGATAAATTTTTGGGTAAACGAACAGTGCTGTGTAAAGATACCCCTGCTTTTATAGCTAACCGGGTAGGTATTTTTAGCATAATGAAGGTAGTTGATACCATGAAAAAACTAGGGCTAAATGTGGACAAAGTGGATAAGCTAACCGGCCCCATTCTTGGCAGACCCAAATCCGCTACCTTTCGAACATCCGATGTGGTAGGGCTAGATACCCTTATAAAAGTGGCCAACAACTTGTACCAAGGGCTTAAAGATGACGAAGCCAGAGAGATTTTTAAATTACCCGAGGTTATCAACAAATTGGAAGAAAACAATTGGCTTGGTGACAAGACTAAACAAGGTTTCTACAAAAAAACCAAAGACGAGAAAGGTAAAACTAAAATTTTAACCTTAGACCTTGACTCGATGGAATACAAGCCAAAGCAAAAAGTAAAATTTGCTACCTTAGAAATGGCTAAACCCATCGATAACCTGAAAGAGCGCTTTAAAGCTCTGTTTGCAGGCAAAGATAAAGCCGGTGAGTTTTACCGGGATTCGTTCTTTGGCCTGTTCCAATATGTTTCCAACCGAATTCCTGAAATTGCCGATGAACTTTATAAGATAGACGATGCTGTTTGTGCCGGCTTTGGTTGGGAAATGGGTCCCTTTGAATCGTGGGACACCGTAGGTATAAAGAAAACCGTTGCCAAAATGGAAGAGGCCGGCTACAAACCCAACCAGTGGGTGTACGATATGCTAGAGGCCGGAGCCGAATCCTTCTACAAAATTGAAAACGGACATCGCATGTACTACGATATTTCCAGTAAATCTTATAAAAGTATTGCCGGCACCGAAGACATCATTGTATTGGATAACCTGCGCAAAACCAATGTAGTTTGGAGCAACTCAGGCGCTACCATTTTCGATTTGGGCGATGGCGTATTAGGGTTAGAATTTCATACCAAAATGAATACCCTGGGTGGTGAAGTAGTAGAAGGTATAAACAAAGCCATTTCGCTGGCCGAAGAACAATATGTAGGGTTGGTTATTGGTAACCAGGGAGCTCAGTTTTCGGCAGGCGCCAATTTGGGTATGGTGTTTATGCAAGCCATTGAACAAGAATATGACGAGCTTAATTTTATGATTAAGCACTTCCAGGACACCATGATGCGCGTACGCTACTCTTCGGTACCGGTAGTGGTGGCACCGCACGGGCTAACCCTGGGAGGCGGCTGCGAAATGACCTTGCATGCCGACAAAGTGCAGGCGGCTGCCGAAACCTATATTGGCTTGGTTGAAGTAGGCGTTGGATTAATACCAGCCGGTGGTGGCACCAAGGAGTTTGCCAAGCGCGTAGCCGATAGCTATGCGGCCGGTGATGTAGAACTTAACGACCTACAAAATGCCTTTATGAATATTGCTACGGCAAAGGTGGCCACTTCGGCCTACGAAGCCCTGGATATGAACATCCTTAGAAGAGGCGATGGGGTTTCGGTAAACAAACACCGCCAAATAGCCGATGCCAAAGCAGCCGTACTTGAACTAGCCGCTGCCGGTTATACCAAGCCTATTCAAGATAAACATATTAAGGTGCAAGGCAAAACCGGCCTGGCATTAGTAGCGGCCGGTGTAAACGGTATGCGCATGGGCAAGTACATTAGCGACCACGATGTAAAAATAGCTAACAAAATTGCCTGGGTTATGTGTGGTGGCGATTTATCGTACCCACAAGAAGTAAGCGAGCAATACCTGCTTGACTTAGAACGAGAAGCTTTCCTTTCGCTTTGTGCAGAACCAAAAACATTGGAAAGAATACAATCTATTTTAACAAGTGGAAAACCGTTGAGGAATTAAATATAAAAGAAGACACAAGATAATTAGACATTAGATTTAAAGAAAGAGGTTATGCATAATTTTAAAGAACTGAAAATTTGGAATAATTCAATGGAACTTGTAGTTCAAGTGTATAAACTAACTCAAAAGTTTCCTAATGAAGAAAAATTTAATTTGATTTCTCAAATAAGGAGATGTGCTACCTCAATACCATCTAATATAGCCGAAGGAGCCGGAAGAAACTCTGATAAAGAATTAAACCAGTTCTTAGGAATTGCCAAAGGATCAAGTTTTGAATTACAAACCCAATTAATTTTATCAAACAAATTGGCTTTTATGAATAACGATGACTTCCATAAGCTTAACAATTCTGTTTCAGAAATTCAACGGATGATTTCAGGATTCCAAGCCAATTTACAATCCAACTTTTAACGTCTTATGTCTTTTGTCTTACATCTCACATCTTACATCAAAACAAATTAAAAAATGAACGCATATATAGTAGCAGGATACAGAACAGCCGTTGGCAAAGCCAAAAAAGGAGGGTTTCGGTTTACCCGACCCGATGACCTGGCTGTGGAAGTTATTAAACACCTTACCGCATCGGTACCCAATCTGGATCCCGTGCGCATAGACGACCTGATTGTAGG
>JALWRJ010000292.1 GCA_026994125.1 Cyclobacteriaceae bacterium
GCATACATCCAATCCATACCGTTTTCGGCTACCAATGGATATAACGATTGAGTTGCTTCTTCTACGGTTTCGTTAAAGGCTTCGGAAGGCGAATGACCATTGGCACGAAGTACTTCGTACTGCGCTCTGAACAATCCTTGAATAGCCCCCATTAACGTGCCCCGTTCTCCGGTAAGGTCGGAGGTAACTTCTTTCTCGAAGGTGGTTTCGAACAGATAGCCCGAACCTACACCAATACCTAACGATACCACTTTATCTTTTGCCTTACCGGTGGCATCCTGGTAAATGGCATAGCTGGAGTTTAGCCCCCTACCCTCTAAAAACATTCTACGCAACGAAGTACCCGAACCCTTAGGTGCTACTAATACCACATCTACATCGGCCGGAGGTACAATACCTGTTTTTTCTTTGTAGGTTACGCCAAAACCATGCGAAAAGTATAAGGTTTTACCGGTAGTCAGGTGTTTTTTAACCGTATCCCACAGTTTAATTTGAGCTGCATCAGAAAGCAGGTACTGAATAATAGTGCCTTTTTCGCATGCTTCCTCTATTTCGAACAACGTTTTTCCGGGTTCCCAGCCATCGGCTACTGCTTTATCCCAGGTAGCAGAATTTTTACGTTGTCCTACAATTACATTAAACCCGTTATCTTTTAGGTTTAGTGCCTGCCCGGGGCCCTGCACACCGTAGCCAATTACGGCTATGGTATCGTTTTTTAATGTTTCCAGGGCTTTTGTTAGTGGAAATTCTTCGCGAGTTACCACTTCTTCTTCTACTCCTCCAAAATTAATTTTTGCCATTTTTCTATTGTAAATATTGATTAAAGATTATTTATATTTTCTGCTTCCAACTCTCGCAGGAAGGAATCTGTTTTTCGTTTTGATTTTGAGATTGCTATTCGTCCTGAACGAACAAATTCTAATACGCCAAAGGGTTTTAAATGTGTATGAAGTGCTTTAATTTCATCGCGATGGCCTGTTTTTTCGATTACAATATGGTCTTCTTCGATTACTAAAATGCGAGCACCGTTGTTTCGAACAATAGCCTCTATGGTGTTTCCGTTTAGAAACACTTCGGTAGGCAATTTAAACATGGCCAATTCCTGGTAATAAATATCCTCGTTGCGGTACAAAAAGGCTGCGAGCACTTCAATTAAGCGGTTAATCTGCTTAACCACCAGCTCTGCCTGGTGCTGCGAAGCATACACCACAATGGTATAACGGCTTACCCCTTCTACTTCTGTTTCGGACACATTAATAGATTCGATATTAAGCTTACGCCTGGTAAATATTATGGTAACCGCATTTAATAAACCGGCCTTGTTTTCGGTAAGAGCCGAAATGGTAAATAATTCTTTCTTTTCCATACTATTATGCTAATCTAATTTCGGAAACCGAAGCACCGGAAGGCACCATCGGGAACACATTTTCTTCTCTTTCTACTTTTATTTCTAAAAAATAACTCGCTTTAGAAGCCAGCAATTCGTTTAAGGCACTGTCCAGGTCTTGCCGTTGGTTTATACCCTTAGCTTGCAAACCATATCCTTTAGCGATGGCTACAAAATTGGGGTTTACCAACTCGGTAGCGGCATAACGTTTATCAAAAAACAGTTGTTGCCATTGGCGTACCATACCTAAAAAGTTATTATTAAGCACAATAATTTTTACCGGCACTTTGTATTGTGCAATAGCTCCTAATTCCTGAATGGTCATTTGTATGCCCCCATCCCCGGCAATAGCAATAACCTGCCGCTTAACATCGCCAACACCTGCACCAAAGGCAGCAGGAAGCGCAAACCCCATGGTACCTAAGCCACCGGAGGTTACACTAGCGTTGCAGGAATTAAATTGGTAATAGCGGTTGGCAATCATTTGGTGTTGTCCTACATCGGTAACCAAAATGGCTTTACCTTTGGTTTTTTCGGAAAGCATGCGAACTACCTCGGCCATTTTTATGGCACCTTGTGTTGGGTAAAGTTCAGGCTGATTCACTTTTTGATTTTCGATGGCATTGCAAGCTTCAAATTCGGCCAACCAAGAGGTATGTTTATTTGCCTGTACCAGTGTAGTAATAGCCTGGAGTGCCTGTTGGGCATCGGCCAAAACGGCCACATCGGCCTGTACATTTTTATTTAGTTCGGATTGGTCTATTTCAATATGAATAACCTTTGCCTGCTTGGCATAACTTTCTAATTTACCGGTTACGCGGTCGTCAAAGCGCATACCTACAGCTATGAGCAAATCGGCTTCGTTGGTTTTTATGTTGGGCCCATAATTGCCGTGCATGCCCAACATGCCTACATTTAGCGGGTGAGTAGGAGGAAAAGCCGATAAGCCCAACAAGGTAGAAGCCACCGGTATATCGGCCTTTTCGGCCAGGCTTTTTAAGGCTTTGCCTGCCTTACTTAACAACACACCATGGCCGCAAAGTATCATGGGTTTTTGCGATTGATTGATTAGGGTGGCTGCCCGGCCAACGGCTGAAATATCTAATTTAGGAACCGGCTTGTAACTACGAAGGCCTTCACATTTTTGGTAGGAGAACTCAAGTTCACCAAATTGAGCATCCTTGGTAATATCTATAAGCACCGGCCCGGGTCGGCCACTGGCAGCAATGTAAAAAGCCTTGGCCAGGGCTTCGGGTATTTCATGGGCACTGGTTACCTGAAAATTCCATTTTACTACGGGCATTGAGATGCCAATTATATCAATTTCCTGAAACCCACTGGTGCCCAAAAGTTGCGAAGGCACCTGCCCTGTAATACAAACCAAGGGGGTTGAATCGACCTGTGCATCGGCAATGCCGGTAATTAAGTTGGTAGCCCCGGGGCCAGATGTGGCAATGCAAACACCTACCTTGCCCGATACCCTGCTAAACCCTTGAGCTGCATGCACAGCCCCTTGTTCGTGGCGCATTAAGTAATGGGTTAGCTGCTGGTTGTATTTATACAGTTCATCGTACAGGGGCATTATGGCTCCTCCGGGGTAGCCAAACACCTCGTTAACCCCTTCGCTTAAAAGCGATAAAATAATGGCCTCCGAACCGGTAACTTTTACCGGAGTTGCCCCCTTTACAGAGGGCTTTGGCTGTTTGTTTGAATCTTTTACAAGGGTTTCCATGGCTATTTATTTAATCTTCTGGTTTTACTATTTAAGCATCCGTTACACAACCTTGTGAGGCTGTTGAAACGAGTTTTGCATATTTGTATAGGCTTCCGCTTGTTTTCTTTAGTGGCTGGGGTTGCCACGCCTTTTTACGATCAGCTAATTCCTCCTCCGATACTTTCACTTCAATGGTATTGGTTTCTGCATCAATTCGAATGATGTCTCCATTATTCACCAATGCTATAGTTCCTCCCACCTGGGCTTCGGGGGTTATGTGGCCTACAACAAAGCCATGAGTACCGCCCGAAAACCTACCATCAGTAATAAGGGCTACATCTTGGCCAAGCCCAGCCCCCATTATAGCAGCCGTAGGTTTAAGCATTTCGGGCATCCCCGGGCCACCTTTGGGGCCTTCGTACCGAATTACCACTACTTCGCCCTTTTGAACCTCACCGGCTCCAATGCCATCGTTGGCGTCATACTCCGATTCGTACACCCGTGCAGGGCCTTCAAAAACTAACCCTTCTTTTCCTGTTATTTTTGCCACGGCTCCTTTGGTAGCCAGGTTGCCAAATAAAATCTGCAAATGACCAGATTCTTTGATGGGGTTATCCAGGGTATGCACTACCTTTTGCCCAACGGCTAAATCCTGTACTTGTGCAAGGTTTTCGGCTAACGTATAGCCGGTAACGGTAAGGCAATCGCCATGCAACATACCTTGGTGCAACATATATTTCATTACTGCCGGTACGCCTCCTACTTTATGCAGGTCTTCCATTACGTACTTGCCACTGGGTTTTAAATCGGCCAAAAAAGGTGTTTTATCGCTTATCCGCTGGAAATCCGCCAATGATAAATCTACCCCTGCTGCTTTGGCTATGGCTATCATATGCAAGACGGCATTGGTGGACCCCCCCAGCACCATAATAAGCGCAAGGGCATTTTCGAATGATTTTTTAGTGAGGATATCTTTCGGTTTAATATCTTTTTCCAGGAGATTGCGCATGGCTACGCCAATTTGGTCGCATTCGGAATGCTTGTTGGCACTTATGGCCGGGTTAGAGCTGCTATAAGGTAAGCTGAGCCCAAGGGCTTCGATGGCCGAAGACATAGTATTTGCGGTGTACATACCCCCACAAGCCCCTGCTCCCGGACAAGCACTTTGTACCACTCCTTTGTAATCATCTTCGCTAATTTGCCCGGCTATTTTTTGGCCTAGTGCCTCAAAAGCCGATACTACATCTAATTTTTTACCTTTATATTGGCCGGCAGCAATGGTGCCTCCATAGGCTAAAATGGCCGGGCGGTTTAACCGAGCCATGGCAATCATGGCACCGGGCATATTTTTATCGCAGCCCACTACGGCCACCAGCCCATCGTAGTGTTGGGCATTTATTACGGTTTCAATAGAGTCGGCAATAATATCGCGTGATGGCAGTGAATACCGCATACCCGGAGTACCCATGGAAATGCCATCGCTTACACCAATGGTATGAAAAATCAGGCCTTTCAGGTCGGCTTTATCCACGCCCTGCTTTACTTCTACGGCCAAATCGTTGAGGTGCATATTGCATGGATTGCCTTCGAAGCCGGTACTTACAATACCCACTTGTGCTTTTTTAAAATCGGCATCGGTTAAGCCCACGGCATGCAGCATGGCTTGCGCTGCTGGTTGCGTTGGGTCTTGGGTGATGTTTTTACTGTATTTATTTAATTCTTTCATTTGCTATTTTCGCTTATTAAGCGATTTACAGATTCCTGCCTTCGCAGGAATGACGTTTTAATATTTAAACAATGGTCATTGATTGGTAATCATCGTGGCGGATGCGGTGCTGGTAAATTTCGGCTAACTGTGATCCAATGGCCTCTTTCCAAGGGTGTTTCATTTGAATACCCTCGATAGAGCGCACACTTACTACTTCGGTAGCGGTACCTGTTAAAAAAGCTGAGTCGGCCTCGTGCAGCATTTCAACCGTTATAGGCTGAGTGTGCACAGTTATACCCATTTCGCGGGCATAAGCAATAACCACTTTACGGGTAATGCCTGCTAAAATACTAGCTGAGTTAGAGGTATAAAGGGCACCATCGCGTTCTAAAAAGAAGTTAGCTCC
>JALWRJ010000293.1 GCA_026994125.1 Cyclobacteriaceae bacterium
TTAAACAAACTAATATTATGTAAGGCTCGGTTTTAAATAAAATTGATTTTATAAAATTTCAACCCTGGTTCTTTGTAATGCATTTGTGCCTTTCTGTGTTGGTGGCATTAGCTGAAATGCATTGTATATTCCAACATTTACTTTATTGTGGCTAATGCTGAAATTTCAACTGCGCTCTATTTGTTGTTACCCTTATTGTTTAAAGAACATTCATTTATCTACTTTATAGGAAAGTGCTCCTGATGGACATCTCGAAATTTGCTCTTTTAGCTGGGCTGTGGTAGCATTGTTTTGGTTAATCCAAGGCTTTTCATTTGGCTTATAAACATTTGGCAGTATCTTCACACAAATCCCTGCATGTTGGCATTTTTCTGGTTGCCAAATTATTGAAATTTCACCATTTGAATATTCTTTTTTTGTAGTTCCAGTACTCTTTAAATTTAGTTATGCCTGTTTGGTGCCTTATGAGCGTCCTAAGTTTTTTACATAGATTCGCCTCCTGGAATTTAAGAACCAAAAACGTTTCATGTCCTTAGGCTATACCGAAAAGCTCTCGCCACACCCACAGGTGCGGGTAGCGTTAGGATTAACAAATTGAAAGCCCTTTCCGTTAAGTCCATCACTAAAATCGAGGGTGGTGCCTACCAGGTAGAGCAAGCTTTTTTTATCCACAATAATTTTGAGTCCGTTGTCTTCAAATACTTCGTCTCTTTCATTTAGTTCACCATCAAAGCCCAGGTCGTACATGAGCCCCGAGCATCCGCCTCCTTTTACCGAAACACGCAGGTTATGTGTTTCAGGGTGGCCTTCTTTACTGCGCAATACCAGCAGTTGTTCTCTTGCCTTATCCGATATAGTAATCATAGTTGTTATGTTATAGGGTTTAAAACTACACTAAAAACAGTTATGGTTTGCATATCTCGTCCATAATATAATTTATCTAGTGCCTCATATACATCTTTTGCTCTAAAATACGAAGTGTGCAATTCTTTTTCGTTTTTTACCGCCCATTGAATGGTGTAAGGGCTTTCTTTTTCACGGTAGTTTTTTACATACTCCAACATTTCCTTTAAGGCATCAATTTTTTCGTAACTGGTTACCGAGTGAAACAAAAACGATTGGTTGTGACGTGGATTTATTGTAATTAAATCGAGTTTAATTTTATCACCTGCCTGTGCGTAATTAAATACCATGGAGTTGCTGTCAAGCCCCAGGTGCATTTGAATGTCTTTTTGAATTTTGGCTAATTCAACATGTATATCGGCCGATTGCTCTAACATAAGCGTTAATGGTAGTACCTTTGTGTTTAGTTTAGTGAAAATACATCGATAACTACAAATTTAATGAATTGATTGATTAATTGTGGTATGCAAAAAATAGAACATTTAGGAATAGCAGTAGATAATTTGGAAGAAGCCAATGCCTTATTTGCCAAACTGCTGGGTGCCAGCCATTATAAAATTGAAGAAGTGGACAGTGAAAAAGTAGCTACCTCCTTTTTTAAAATTGGCGATACCAAAATTGAATTACTGGAGGCTACAGCGGAAACCTCTGCTATCCATGGGTTTATAAAAAAACGAGGCAAGGGTATTCATCACATTGCTTTTGGAGTGGCCGATATTGAGGCCGAAATGGAACGGCTTACCCAGGAAGGGTTTGAGTTACTTAATGATAAGCCCAAAGCCGGAGCCGATGGTAAACTTGTTTGCTTTTTGCACCCTAAAAGCACCGGAGGGGTGTTGGTAGAAATTTGTCAGGATAAATAATATGGAAAAAAAAGAAGAACGAACCGAATTAGAAAAACTAGGCGAATTTGGCCTGATAGAACACCTTACCAAAGGTTTTTCCTTAACAAATAACTCGACAGCCCTGGGCATAGGCGATGATGCTGCCTTAATTGATGCAGGCGACCACTACCAGGTAGTTTCTACCGATGTATTGGTAGAGGGTATCCATTTTGATATGTCGTATTTTCCGCTTAAACACCTGGGGTATAAAGCAGTAGCTGTTAATGTATCGGACATTGCTGCTATGAACGCCACTCCCGAACAGGTGCTTATTAGCCTGGCTATAAGCAACCGGTTTTCGGTGCAAGCACTCGAAACCTTTTATGCAGGAGTACAGCAGGCCTGTGCCGATTTTAAGTTGGATTTGGTAGGAGGCGACACATCTTCCTCGGCAGGAGGCTTGTTTATTTCGGTAACTGCAATAGGAAAAGTTGCTAAAGATAAAGTAAGCAAACGAGGTGGTGCCAAAGGCAAAGATATACTTTGTGCTACCGGAGATTTGGGAGCTGCCTACATGGGGCTGCAAGTGCTGGCACGCGAAAAGCAAGTGTTTATGGCTAACCCCAATATGCAACCACAACTTGATAAGTACGAATACCTGGTGGGTAGGCAGCTTAAGCCTACCGCTCGTATGGATATTATTTATGAATTGGACGAATTAGGGGTGGTGCCTACGTCTATGATTGATATAAGTGATGGGCTGGCTTCGGAATTGCTGCACTTAAGTAAGCAATCGGGCTTGGGCTTACGTATTTTTGAAGATAAACTGCCCATTGATAACCAAACGTACGAAACAGCTGTAGAATTTGGCCTGGATCCTATTACCTGTGTGCTTAACGGGGGCGAAGATTACGAGCTATTGTTTACCATCACACAAAATGATTTTGAAAAGCTGGAAAAACACCGGGATATTCATTTTATAGGGTATATGGATGAAACCGATAAAGAGGCGGGGCTGGTTACCAAAAACGAGAGCTGGATACCGCTTAAAGCACAGGGCTGGAACCACTTTGGAAAGGAAGGTAATGTGTAAAAGTTCCTGTCAGCAATAGATTATTCCGCTCTTGGTTACGTGTATATTATCAACCCCACAACCGCTTACTATTAAAACGGCTGTGGGGTTAGTACAATAAGCTATACTTCTTTAAACCTGGCTTGGAAAAAGCGGAGGTATTTAGGCTCATAAGTCATGGTTAGGCCTTTAATTTGGTTGCGTTTGCTGTAAATGCAGGCTACCGATTCGGCCACCACATCCATATGTGCCTGGGTATAAACCCTGCGTGGAATAGTGAGCCTGACCAGTTCAAGTTTTGGGTAGTTGTGTTGTCCGGTTGTTTTGTTGCGCCCGGCCGAAACCACACCACGCTCCATGGCACGTACTCCTGAATCCAGGTAGAGGGCTCCGGCCAATGCCTGTGCAGGAAACTGGTCTTGGGGTATATGGGGTAAAAATTGTTTGGCATCAATAAAAATGCCGTGGGTGCCTACCGGGTTTACAATAGGTATGCCGGCTTCGAGCAATTTGTTGCCCAGGTAGTGTACTTGGCCAACCCGTGCTCTTATGTGGTCGTCTTGCACCGATTCTTTAATACCAATGGCCAATGCTTCCATATCGCGGCCGGCCATACCTCCATAGGTGTGCAGTCCTTCGTAAATTACCACCATGTTGCGGGCTTCATCATAAATATCGGGGTCGTTAATGGCTAAAAAACCACCAATGTTTACCATGGCATCTTTTTTGGCGCTCATGGTAGCACCATCGGTAAGTTGGCATAGCTCTTTGGTAATTTCGGCCACTGTTTTGTGTTGGTAGCCTTCTTCTTTTTGCTGTATCATAAACGCATTTTCGGCTACCCGGGTCATATCGTGAATAATTTTAATACCGTATGTTTGCGTTAGTGCACGCAGGGCTTTCAGGTTTTCCATCGAAATAGGTTGCCCACCGGCCATATTTACAGTAGTAGCTATCGACACGTAAGGAATTTTAGCTGCACCATGCTTTTTAATGAGGTCTTCGAGCTTTTGCAGGTTTACATTACCCTTAAAGGGGTGCGAACTGCCCGGGTCGTGTGCTTCATCAATAATAATATCTACAAATGTGCCACCGGCCAGTTCCTGGTGTAGTTTGGTGGTTGTAAAATACATATTTCCGGGTATTATATCGCCCTGCTTTATCATAATTTGCGATAGTATATGCTCGGCTCCACGCCCTTGGTGGGTGGGCACTACATGCTTGTAACCATAGTATGTTTGAATGGCTTCTTCCAGGTGGTAAAAGTTTTTGCTGCCTGCGTAGGCTTCATCGCCCAGCATGATGCCGGCCCATTGCCGGTCGCTCATGGCCGAAGTACCACTGTCGGTTAGTAAATCAATATACACATCGTCCGAATGAAGTAAAAATGTATTAAAACCCGCCTCTTTTAAGGCTTTACGCCTATGTTCTTCGGTGGTAATAAATACAGGCTCAACCATTTTAATTTTAAATGGTTCGGCCCAGGAGTGTTTTATTGTTGTTCCCATTATAAAAGTAATGTTAGATGTTTATTACTTCAAATTTCGGGGGTGTAATGTTGCTATCTTATGACCTGCATCAGTTTTAATTCTTAAATTATATACAAAAAAAAGCCACCTTGCAGGGTGGCTTTTATACCTTACCGGAGGGATGTTAAAATTTTAAACGCCTAGTGCAATAAGCGATTGGCTTATCTGTAAACCGGAAGCACTGCAAGCCGATTGGTTTATTTTGAATTTCAGTTTTGAGTTTTCAAGAACAAAGGCAATGGCAGCTCCATTATTAAGTTGTCCTTTTTCCGAAACCACCAGGGTGTTTTTTAAATTGGCGGTGGTTTTTATACTTTTTACTTTGCCTGCATTGGCTGCACTTACATATACAATGTGGCAGTTCGAGGCCTGTACCGGGCTGGTAATTTTTTTTACTTCAATGGCTTTTCCATTAAACTTGCGAATGCTTAGCACCGCACTAATTTCTTTTACCGTAGCATCGTTGGCATATACACCAATGATATACTTATCACTTACATTGTTCCATTGTATGTTTTTAATAAAGTTGTATAAATACAACGATTGTACTTTGGTAATGGAGGTTTGAGCTTGAGCTGTACCGGCCAACCCGGCCAAAGAAATAAGGAGAGCAACTAATACCTTTTTCATAATGATTTTGTTAATTTTTAACTTATGTTATGCAATAATTTATGATGCAAAGAAAGCGAGCCGGAACTATTATAATTCTCATGACAATCGCCTAGGAGGTGTCCGTTTTTTAACGTAGTTAATTGAAAATGAGTGATTTAGGTATTAAATAGAATGTTTTGTGTATTGGTATAATTCCGTAAAATTTAACCGTAATTTTTATTTTTACAGTAGTATATACTGTTTTATGCTTGTGTGCCGGTAGAAAAAAAGTGGTTATGTATGGGTGGCTTTAGAAAGAGCTTTATCACTCATTATTGATAGCACACGCTTAAATTCGTTGCTAAACGGAGCCTGGATACTCAAAAGGTTACCGGTTGGGTATGTAAAACTAATCGATTGTGCATGCAGCATCATGGTGGTCATGTTAAATGTTTCCTTCCATAATTTATTTTGCTTGTTGCAGCCGTGTGGCCTATCACCTACTATGGGATGTAAAATGTGGGCCATATGTTTACGGAGTTGGTGGTACCGGCCGGTTTGTGGCATTAATTGTACCAAACTGTAACGCGATGTTTGAAAAGGGCCGAAAGGCAAGTCTATTTCGAAATGTTGTTGCGTAAGGTAATTAGTAATGGCTTCTTGCGTTTTACCGGCTTCGGTTAGCGCATATTCTATTTGTCCTTGGGAAGGCGTATAGCCTCGCACAATGGCCAGGTAGGTTTTTTCCACTTTACGATTGGCAAAAAGTTGTTGTAAGTCTTTATGTGCTTGTTCCGACTTGGCAAATATCAATACCCCGGAGGTTTTCCTGTCTAGCCTGTGCACCGGATATACTTTTTGCTTAATGGCATCTCTAACTAATTGCAGGGCAAATTCTTTCGCCTCCTTAGCCAACCGGGTACGATGTACCAGCAGCCCATGTGGTTTGTTGATGGCCACCAGGTGTTTATTCTGAAATAAAATGGGTGTTTTGCTATACATAACGGAAATTACTTTGGTTACATAAGGGGCATCTCCATATCGTATAAATCATATCCTTTGCTCCAATAATCTTGGCTTATATTAACCAGTGTAAATCCATGTTTTTCGTAGTACTTATACGTATATTGTGCTGTTCTAACTTTTACTTTAGTAACAGCCGGGTTGCCTTTAAGTAATTTAATCCGGTGTTTTAATAACCTACTGCCATACCCTTTCTGATGAAATTCCGGGTGTACAATATCCCAGGATATGATGCCGGTTTTTCCTTGATTTTCGTAGTTTATTCCTCCGCATCCTAGTAGGTGGTGGTGTTCTTCTATTACAAAATATGCTTCTATGTTTTCTGCAAGGTAAGTTTTAAAATCAGCTTGTTCTTTAGGTGCAAAGTAAGTAGGTGTATTTTGTTTTATCAGTTGCAATAAAGCAGGTTTATCCGATGGGTGGTAGGGGCGTATCATTCGGTAAATATAGACAGGCTTTTTTAGATTGGGGCATACATTATTTTGAAATCATAAACCAATAAATAGAAATTATAGATATTGTATTGAAATTATTGATTTGATTTATTACATAGTGGCATTGATATTTGCTGTATATTTTTTAACTAAACACTTAAAAAAATGGAAGCAGTAGAAAATAAAATTAATGTGATGCCACGCATAGGCGATATGGCTCCTGATTTTGAAGCAGTAACAACCAAAGGTTCTCTAAAATTTTCGGACTATGCCAAGGACAAATGGGTGGTGTTGTTTTCGCACCCAGCCGATTTTACTCCGGTATGTACTACCGAAATGAGCGGGTTTGCCCAACGAAAGGCCGAATTTGATGCCCTAAACACTGAGCTTATAGGCCTTAGCATCGATAGTATTCATGCGCATTTGGCCTGGGTAAATAATGTACGCGAACGCACCGGTGTGTATTTCGATTTTCCTATTATAGCCGATATCGATATGAAGGTATCGAAGCTATATGGTATGTTGCAACCCAACGAAAGTGAAACAGCAGCCGTTAGGGCGGTATTTTTCATAGATCCATCTAAAAAAATAAGGTTAGTAATGTATTACCCGCTAAACGTAGGGCGTAATATGGACGAAATTTTAAGAGCGTTAGAAGCTTTACAAGTATCCGATGCCCATGGGGTGGCTATGCCTTTAAATTGGAAACAAGGAGATAAAGTAATTGTTCCTCCACCTAAAAACCTCAAAGAAATGGACGATCGTTTAGCCGATGATACATGCGAACGCACCGATTTTTACTTGTGTAAAAAAGATTTATAACCGTTAGATAGATTGAAGCATGCCCAAAAAGGCATTTTTCAAAACTGAAAAATGCCTTTTTGGGTTAAAAAACTTAATTATAGTAATGCCACGACCGGTTCGGGTTGCAGCGCCAATAATTCCTCTTTTAAATCATGGATACTGTCCATAATTTTTTTTGCCGATTCAGCCGCCTGATCTTTCATTTTTTCGGCCAGCTCCTGATAATAAGCTATGCCATCCATAAGGTTAGCATGGAATTCGGCCAGATTTTTCAACTGCCTGTCGGTAGTAGCTTCTGTTACGGCTTCCATTTTCTCACGCAAATGGGTAATGTACATGCTTAGCTCTTTCATAAACATATTTGGCCGGTGTGCACTTAGCGCTACTTTGGCTTGCCCATAAATATGGCCCACCATGTGTTGTAGCGATACAATGCTGGAAAAGTAGGCCAGGTTGGGGCCGGGGCATACCGAAACTCCTTCACCATTGGTTTCAAAGTTGGCCACTTTCATAGCAGCGGTACCCAACCCTACACAAATGCATGATTTATCCAACAGTTTATCCATGGTTTCTTTGTGTTGTTCAGGGGGTAAATTCGCGGCTTCTACTTCTTTTATTTTTATGCGTTGGTATTGCCTTGAGGCCGTACAAATTGCCTGGTCGGTAAATTCTTTGTTCGATACCAAAAATTGTTTGGGGCACGAGCTTCCTGGTCTGCCTTTGGCTATTTTTTGCAATTTAATTTCATCCTGGGTATTACCTTTTAAGGTATTAAAAGGAACACCTAACGGAGAAATACCACTTAAATACAGGTCTTTTTCTTTGGCTTCAGCCAATTGTTTTAGGGTGTCTTTATCTACCGTTGAGGCTTCGGGTACCAGCAAAAAAGGTGTTCCCCAACCTACTGAATCTACCTCGTATTCTGTTAATAAAAATTCATGCTCTTCAGCCGTGCCAACGCCTCCCTGTGTGGTTACTTTTAACGGCAAAGGTAAATCGGGTACGGTGCGCCCCTTTTCGGCCAGGGCATCGGCCAACACCGAGTAGGTTGAGTTTATGAGTACTTCCTTGTTTTCTTTAAATTCTTTTAAGATAGGCCCCATAAGTAAGCCATCGGTGGCAAAGGCATGGCCTCCACAGTTTAAACCCGATTCTATGCGGTATTCCGATACCCACAATCCTTTTTTGGCCAAAAACTTGCCTTGAATCATGGCCGAGCGGTAATCGCTTACTTTAATTACAATTTTCTTTTTTATATAGCCATTTTTATCAGGATAAAAATCATCAAATTCGGCAATGTAGCTATAAAGCCTGGGGTTCATGCCAGCCGAAAATATGATAGACGATTCTAAATCACTGTTGGCATAGCCTCTTAGTGCTGCATGTGCATCGTTAAACATCGAAGGCAATTCCTCCTTGTTTTTATAATTTACCTTGTCGAGTTTGGTCATTATGTTTACGTCAATGCTGCCGGGCACCAAATGCTTATGCGCCCAATCAAGCAAATCTTGCTTGGTGTAGCTTTGCGAGGTAAACTCATGAAACTTTTTCTTAATTTCCGACATGTTGGGTAGCATTTGCATGTATTTGTCAAACGCCACACCTGAGTCTTTAATCGAGTTTTTTAACTCTTCAAATTTGTCTTCAACAATCTTATTAACCAGGTTAAGGTAGGCCGTAATTCGTTTGGCTCGGTAGTCGTCAATCTTAGTCGAAATCTCCTGAAAAGGTTCGTCAATGTTTTTGGAGTAAAACTCCCTCATTTTTTCGATTAAGATATCATCAACTAGCGAAATAACCGATGAAATACCGTATTGTGCCACTTTAATGGGTGAATCTATGGTAAACCCAGTGCCCATAACCGGAATATGAAAAGAGTGCGATTTTATCTTTGTAGCCATATTCGTTGTTAGTTTGAAATGGAAAGATAGCACTCTTTGGTTAGCTATGAACAACCTTTTTCCAAAAATAATTTGGTTAGCTGCTTAAAGTGAACAAATTATTTAATTAGGATAACCATGCCTTTAAAATGTACAACTTATTGGAAAGGTAACTTGTTACAGGGTGTTTCCTTTACATTTTGTGTACACCTCCGCTGCCGCTTACCTTTTCTTTTATTTTCGCGGGATTGCCTTTGTATGTTATTATACCGCTTCCACTAATATGGGCATCTATGCTTTGGGTGGCAAATACGCTGGCCGATCCCGATCCGCTAATATGTGCTTCTAAATTAGCCGCTTCCATATCTTCAGCTTTCAAATCGCCCGAGCCACTTATATGTAATTCCAATTGTTCGGTTTTTCCCTGGATGGTAATATTGCCCGACCCACTAATGTGGGTATCTATCATTTTGCATTCAAGGAACAAATCTATATTGCCCGATCCACTAACATTTAGTTTAACTTCGTTGCCTTGTAAATTATTACTTTGGGTAATACTGCCCGAACCACTTACGCTGGCACCGGCAAAATCGGTTAGTGTAATATATATTTTAACATTATGCAGGTTGTTGCCAAACCAACCGTTATTTTGTTTGTTTCTTATTTTTAGGCGCTTATCGCTTACTACTGTTTCAATTTTTTCTAAATCATCGGGCTTGGCTTCTATAACTACCTTGTGGCTTTTCCCTTGGGTAATTACCACATCGGCATTTATGCCTAAGGATATAAAATTAAAAGCGTCTATTTCGCGCGTTTCTTTTTGTTGGCTTCGGGCTGTACAGGCCATAAGTAAGGCCACAAGAGCTAGGGTTATATTTCGCATAATTAAGTTTTTTTAGTAAAGAGTTGCAGAAGTAGCCAAAGGTTGCTTTTGGTATATGTTTTATTTTGAAGGGTTGTATTGCTAATTGTACATCTGCTTGAACTAAACTACATTTGGTTTGCTTACATTTGGAGTTATAACTTGAAAGCAAACTATATGAGTAAAAAAATAATAGTGCTGGGTGCCGGTTTGGTGGGCAGTGTTATGGCGCGTGATTTAGCAAATAATTTCGAAGTAACTTCAGCCGATATTAACAAGGATGCCTTGAAAAAGTTGAATGAATGGGGCATTGCTACCCGGCAGGTAGATTTAAGTAAGCCTGGCAAAATTAAAAAGCTGGTAGCTGAGTTTGATTTGGTGGTAGGTGCTGTTCCTGGTTTTATGGGATATAACATGGTTAAGGAGGTTATTGGAGCCGGTAAGAACATCGTTGATATTTCGTTTTTTCCTGAAGACCCATTTGAGTTGGATGCATTGGCCAAAGAAAAAGAGGTAACTGTGGTTACCGATTGTGGAGTTGCTCCCGGGATGGGCAATATAATTTTGGGCTACCATGCCCGGCAAATGAAGGTTACCCACTACGAATGCCTGGTGGGAGGGCTGCCCGTAATTCGCGAATGGCCCTACGAATACAAAGCAGTTTTTTCGCCTATTGATGTAATTGAAGAATACATACGCCCTGCCCGCTATGTTGAAAACGGGCAACTCATTACTAAAAAAGCATTGTCAGACCCGGAGTTGATTGATTTTGAAGGGGTTGGCACGCTTGAATCGTGGAACTCGGATGGGTTGCGTACACTAGCGCAAACTATGCAAATTCCTAATATGATTGAAAAAACGCTTCGTTACCCGGGCTGTATTGAGTACTTGCGGGTATTGCGCGAAAGCGGGTTTTTCTCGTACAATGAAATTGAAGTGAATGGGGTTAAAGTACGCCCGGTAGATGTAACAGCTAAATTACTTTTTCCGAAATGGAAACTTAAACCGGATGAGGAGGATTTTACAGTAATGCGGATTAGAATTGCCGGTGAAGAAGCCGGAGTTTCGAAAAAATTAGAATATTATTTGCTGGATAGGTTTGATAAGGAGAACCAGGTAATTTCTATGGCACGCACAACCGGTTTTACCTGTACTGCCGTAGCCAATTTGGTGCTTTCGGGAGCCTACAGCCGCAAGGGCATTAGCCCACCCGAATTTGTAGGCGAACAGCCAGCACATTTCGAATTTATTTTAAACTACCTGAAAGAACGCAATGTAAATTACAACGTAGGCTCCTATAGTGATGATTAATTTATGAATAACATGGCATTTTCATTCCAACCAGTTTGATATATGAACCTACTTCTTTAATTTGCCACCTTAATTTTTGTTTATGACTAAAAGCCCCAATTTACTACTTGCGCTCATACCCATTTTATTTTTAATATTTTTACTAAGTATAAATGTATATTTATTTGGCGATGATGCCACCTATGGAGCTAATCAAATAGCCTTGCTGCTGGCAGCAGCCTTGGGGGCAATTATTGCCGGGTTTTTAGGCTTTAAGTGGGCTTATATTTTAGAAGGCATTGTTAAAAGTATTAGCTCGGCCATGGCGGCTATTTTAATTTTGTTACTCATTGGCTCTTTGGCGGGCACCTGGCTCATAAGTGGTATTGTGCCGGCCCTCATTTATTATGGGTTGGATATCCTTAATCCAACCATATTTTTAGTAGCTGCATGTGCGGTAAGTGCTATTGTAAGTTTGGCTACCGGCAGTTCATGGACGACTGCAGCTACCATCGGTATTGCCCTGGTGGGTATTGGTAAAGCCATGGGTATTCACGAGGGTGTAGTGGCCGGAGCCATTATTTCGGGTGCCTATTTTGGTGATAAAATGTCGCCACTTTCCGACACTACCAATTTGGCTCCAGCCATGGCCGGTACCGATTTGTTTACCCATATTAGGTATATGACGCTTACCACCGTACCTACAATTACCATTACCTTATTAATTTTTTTGGTTTGGGGCTTTACGGTAGATACCTCGGCAAGTATTGGTACAGTAGATGAAGTACATGCAGCCATTGCTTCTAAATTTAACGTTACGCCTTGGCTTTTTTTAGTGCCGGTTGTAGTAGTAGGTATGATACTTAAAAAGGTGCCTGCCATTCCGGCTTTACTTACAGGTGCGCTTTTAGGAGGGGTGTTTGCCGTTATTTTTCAACCCAATATTGTGTTAGAAATTGCTAATGCTAGCAGCCCCGGTTTTTGGAGTTATTACAAGGGAATTATGCTAGCCTTATTTGATAAAACAAGTGTAGCCACCGGCAATGCCATGGTAGATGAACTGCTTTCGGCCAGTGGTATGTTTGGCATGATGAACACCATTTGGCTGATTCTCTGTGCCATGATTTTTGGGGGTGTGATGGAGTCGGCCGGGCTACTCAAGCGAATTGCAGATAGTATCATTCAATATGCACACTCAACGGGCTCATTGGTGGCCTCTACGGCTGTTACCTGTGGGGTGTTTAATGTAACAGCTTCCGACCAATACATTTCAATAGTAGTGCCGGGCCGTATGTTTGCCCCCACGTTTAAAGAACGCGGTTTAGCCCCTGAAAACCTGAGCCGAACGCTGGAAGATTCCGGTACGGTAACTTCGGTTTTAGTGCCCTGGAATACCTGTGGAGCCTATCAATCTACCGTTTTGGGGGTAAGTACCTTTGCCTATTTGCCTTATGCATTTTTTAATATTTTAAGCCCGCTTATGACTATCACTTTTGCTTATTTTAATATTAAAATACGAAAACTGGCCGATAAAAAATAACGTATGCCTTTACGCGAACGCATTTCTACCGAAGAAGTAAACGCATTGCCCATGCGTGCCTACGAAGGCACTATTGAGCTTATCGATAGTTTGGAACAGTTGGAGGCTGCAGTAAATGATATTGCATCGAATAAGGTTGTAGGTTTTGATACCGAATCGAGGCCGGCTTTTCGTAAGGGCGAATCGTACCCCATTGCTTTACTACAGTTTGCTACGCCTACCAAAGTATATTTGTTTCGGGTAAATAAAATTGGGCTGCCACCGGCTGTATATAAGCTGCTCTCAGATAGTGGCTTGGTTAAACTGGGCATCGCTTTGCACGATGATATTAAAGATTTGCGCAAAGTAGGAGCTACCAATCCGCAGGGTTTTGTAGATATTCATTCGCTTATTAAAGATAAAGGAGTAATTAATACCGGGTTGCGCAAATTGGCCGGCATGATTTTAGGGTTTAGGATATCTAAAAGCCAACAAACAAGCAATTGGGAAAATGAGGTGCTTAACGAACGCCAGCAAGTATATGCCGCCACTGATGCCTGGGTATGCCTTAAAATTTATGAAAAGCTGCTGGCTGAAGGAGTGGTGCCAGCTATAGTTTAAGGAGCCAGTACAAAACTAAGGTAGTTGGCAGGAGTTACGGTAAGGGTAGATACAGGTTGGTATTTTTCTAGAAATAGCTTAGGAAATTTTTTTTGCTTTTTAACATTCCACTTAAATTCAAAGGCTTTTATACTCCCATTGCCTTGTTATCGGTAAGCTTAGTGTTAATGTTGTAGGTGATGACTCGACTAATCATAGGTTAAAAATATAATATTTCGGAGCTAACTCCAAAATATTATATTAATTTTCGGAGTTAAATTAATAAACTAAAGGGGCTGGTTGACACAAAAGCTATTTTAACTGAATATCATAAAAGTTCCATTCCTGCCCGGTTTGCATACCCGGGTCGCCTTCTAAAATCGAAAAATTGGTAAGTGTAGCAGGTATAGCCTCAAAATATATTTTAAATGTATGGTAACTATTAGGAGGCACTGCGGTGTTATCGGGTTCAAAGGCTATATTGTCTTTATCTACTATGTAATATTTTTGAGAGCGGTCGGGCGGGGTAATATAATAGGCTCCTGGGCTCCCGGGTTGAGCCAAGCGCATCAATACTTGCTCGTGCGAAGTGTTGTGGTAACTAAAGGTAACTACAGTTACCTTCTCGGCAACCTCCACTTTGTCGATGGAAATCCGGTTGGTAGAGGTGCCGCCTATCGAAAGGTTTTCATATATTTTACCACCCAGGTAAGGAGCTAAATAGCCTTCCGCATACGCCATAGAAACTCCATCTTTTTCCTCATTTAGTTGCTGTACCCATGCTACATGTAGTCTTTTGTTGGTTACACTGCTAAACAGCAGTACTTCGCTGGTGGTAGCCCCATTCCTTTCTGACACGGTGCTCAATACACCATTTGTACCCTGTTGAGCATACGTACTTTGTGTGGTGGGTAGCACTTCCCATTCATTTGTTGCCCGGTTAAAATTAAGTAACTCGCAATCGGGTTGGTTGTTACTTTGTGTAAACCTTACGCTTATATATTTTACCGTACTTCCCCGGGTATTATAAAGTTTGCCATGCCAAACACCCAAAGGGATTTGAGCTAAGGTTACGTTAGCAATAAGTAATAAATATGCGTAGAAAAGGGGTTTCATGTTGTGGTGTTGGTTTTAGTATTTGATTTTCTAAATTACAAACTTTTACTACTAAAGTACAAGGAGGTTCGATTGTAAATATAAGATAGGTTTTAGTTTTTTTCAGTTTTAAATTTTTTCTTCAAAATTCCACAATCGTTTGTGCAATCGATTTCTAAAATTTTACCTCAATTTTTCTTTTTCCATTTCATATATCTTTTCTAATTTCCACAAATAAAAATTAATTAAAACCTAAGAATGTATGAAATTTAAACCAACCAAACACCTATTAGTTAGCTTATTAGCTTTGTTATTTGCGTGTACAAATCAGGAACTTTCAAAAAAGGAACCCGCCCCGTCAGAAAGTAACGTGATACAAGTCACTAACCATGATGGCCGGCCTTTTGTGGCCATACCAAATGCCTCTGCTAATGGAAGATTTACTCCGGGGCCAGGTGGGGGAGTGTTAATGCAGGCCTTTTATTGGGATGTACCCGCAGGAGGAATTTGGTGGGACAGCTTACGTACCAAGTTATCCGGTTGGTCGGATGCAGGTATCGAGGCCATCTGGTTGCCGCCCGCTTCAAAAGCTCAAAATGGGCCCTATTCTATGGGCTACGACCCAACAGATTATTTTGACTTGGGGCAATTTAATCAAAACGGAACTATTGAGACCCGGTTTGGTTCTAAAGCAGAGCTAACCGCCCTTATTCAGGATGCCCACAATGAAAACATGAACGTATATGCTGATATTGTTTTAAACCACAATAGCGGAGGGCAACTTGAAGCTAATCAATATACCGGAACCAATACATGGACCGACTTTTCAGGTGTTGCTTCAGGCAAGTTTCTTAGATCGCAACACGATTTTCACCCTAATTGGGTGCATGGAAATGATGAAGGTGCTTTTGGAGGATTTCCTGACTTGTGCCATGATGTGCCCTATGTACAGGACTGGCTTTGGAAGACTTCCTATTCGGTAGGTTATCACTACAAAAATGATATTGGATTTGATGGTTGGAGATTTGATTACGTTAAGGGGTTTGCCCCATGGGTAGTTAACGATTGGAACAGTTACCTGGGCGGTTTTTCGGTAGGCGAATTATGGGATACCGATGTGAACTACCTGGAATGGTGGGCTAATGCTGCTAATAGTAATGTGTTCGACTTTGCCTGTTACTACAAAATGAATGATGCTTTTGATGGTAACAACCTGACGATTTTGAATGATGATATGATGTGGAAACGAAACCCTTTTAGAGCAGTAACTTTTGTGACAAACCATGACACTGATGAAATTTGGAATAAGATGTTAGCCTATGCCTATATTTTAACACATGAGGGATATCCAACCATTTTTTACCGTGATTATGAAGAATGGCTTGATAAGGAAAGGTTAAACAATTTAATATGGATTCATAATAATAAGGCTACCGGAACAACCAGTATATTATATGCCGATAACGATGAATATATAGCCAGACGAAACGGATATAATGGGGAACCGGGATTAATTGTGTATTTAAATAATTCCAATGTGTGGTTAGAAAGATGGGTGCCCACCAATTGGAGCAGTACTGTAATAAAAGATTATACCGGCCATTCGAACTGGTACCCTACAACACAAAGTGGTGGATGGGTTAAAATACAATGCCCTCCTAAAAGCTACTCTGTGTGGTCTCCAAATTAAAAGATGAGCTAATAATAAAAACTGATTCTTACTTTTTTAGAACTACTTTTAGTCCTTCTACCTTTTGGGTAGAAGGACTTTTTTTTGTTGTATCGGCATATAGTGCAGTCACCGTTTATATAATCCCATGTAGCTTTTACTTAAAAAAATCTATAATCATCTAATATTGTACTATGGATAATACTAACCGTTTTACACAAAGGAGTAGCTTTATGCGCACATGTATTGTTACCGGTATATGGCTGGCAGCATTTGTGGCCAAAGCGCAATACGTGCAACGAAATGCAGCACAAATTCAACAAGATTTACATAAACTAAATGTGTTGGGTAATGTATTGTATGTGGCAGCGCATCCCGATGACGAGAACACACGTCTTATCGCTTATTTCAGCAATGAAGTATTGGTGAACACAGCTTACCTGGCAGCCACACGGGGCGATGGAGGCCAAAACCTGATAGGTGCTGAGTTGCGTGAAGGACTAGGGGTTATTCGCACCCAGGAACTCCTGGCAGCTCGAAGGGTAGATGGTGGCCAACAATTTTTTACCCGGGCTAATGATTTTGGCTATTCTAAAACTGCCAATGAAACCCTTCAAATTTGGGATAAGGATAACGTGCTGGCCGATATGGTATGGGTTATTCGCAAATTCAGACCCGATGTTATCATTACCCGGTTTCCACCCGATAAACGAGCCGGGCATGGGCATCACACCAGTTCGGCCATATTAGCCGAAGAGGCTTTTAAGCTGGCCGGAGATAAAAATGCCTATCCTGAGCAATTAAACTATGTTGAGCCCTGGCAGCCTGTTCGGTTGCTCATTAATTCAGGCCGTTGGTGGGATAAAGATATCGAAAAACAGTCTAACACGATTAAAATTGATGTAGGTACCTATAATTCGTTGCTGGGTGTATCCTATACCGAAATGGCGGCCACCAGCCGTTCGCAGCATAAAAGCCAGGGCTTTGGGGCTACCCATTACCGGGGTACACAATGGGAGTATGTAAAGCATGTGGCGGGTACTTTGGCTAAAAATAATGTGTTTGAGGGCATCGACCTTACGTGGGCTCGGGTAGGAAAGCCTCAAATTTCTTCCATAGTTCAAAAAATTATTGAGGCTTTTAATCCCGAAGCCCCTTATAAATCTATTCCCAGATTGTTGGCACTTCGTAACCAAATACAGCAGGTGTCGGATACATTTTGGCAACAAAAAAAGTTAAACGAAGTAGATGCCCTTATCCGGCAATGTGCCGGTTTGTTTATCGAAGCTACGGCAACCTCGCCTTTTGTAGTGCCGGGCGATACATTGGCCGTTGCGCTGGAGCTGGTAAACAGAGGTCGGTTTCCAATCACCTTACAGCAGGCTACCTTGCAAGGCACTTCTTTTAACCAGGTAGCATTGCCATTAGATTTTAATTCGAAGCAAATCCTTTCTTTAAGGATAAAAACACCAGAAAACTTGCCTTATACCCCACCATATTGGCTAAAAAAAACGGCCAGCCTGGGTATGTACAGGGTAGATGAACAGTTGTTGAGAGGATTGCCTGAGAACCCACCGGCTTTTACTGTGGATACAGAGTTAGAGTTTGAGCAAACCAAACTTAAATTTTCGTTTCCGGTGGTATATAAGTGGACCGAACGTGTACAGGGCGAAAACTACCGGCCACTAAACGTGGTGCCGGCTGTAACGGCCTCCTTTAGTAACCCGGTAAATGTGTTTAAAAACGGGCAACCGCAACAAGTACAAGTGCAACTGAAAGCTAACCGAAAGGTGGAACACACCCGGGTAACACTAAACTTGCCCAAGGGTTGGGCTGCAAAGCCAGCTTACGTTGATGTGCAGGCAATGGATGCCGGAGCCATAACCACCCTCACTTTTAAAGTGCAACCGCATTTGCAGGCCTCGGGTGTGCAGTTGCTAAGTGTTACCGCAAATGCCGATGGAGTAACCAGCGACCTGGGCATGCAAACCATTGCTTATTCGCATATTCCTTACCAGGTGTTATTGCCTCCGGCTCAAAGTAAAGCAGTGGCACTAAATGTGCAAGTACAGGCTAAAACGGTGGGTTATATTATGGGAGCCGGAGACGAAATACCGGCTGCATTGGAACAACTTGGGGTAAAAGTTTGGTTGATGAATGAGGACGATATTACGCCCGAAAACCTGGCTAACCTGGATGCGGTTGTGCTGGGCGTTAGAGCTATAAATACACAACCCTGGCTGGTGGCTAAAAAGAAGGTGCTGCTAACCTATGTGGCCAATGGAGGAACTTTAATTACCCAATATAATACCACCCGCAGGTTACATTGGCAAGATTTTGCCCCTTACTCACTTCAGTTTACGGGGCGTTCGGCCGATAGTCGTGTAACTGAAGAAGATGCTCAGGTAACTATAACTCAAACCGATGCTCTGGAACTTAATTTTCCGAATAAAATTACCTCCGAAGACTTTAACGGTTGGGTGCAAGAGCGGGGTCTTTATTTTCCGGTAAGTTGGGATAAACACTACCGAGCCCCATTGGCCATGCAAGATACCGGGGAAAAAATACATAATGGTAGCCTTCTAATTGCTACCTATGGCAAAGGGCATTATGTATATACCGGCCTTAGTTTTTTTAGAGAACTCCCGGCCGGGGTACCGGGGGGCTACCGTTTGTTTGCCAACCTGTTGTCCTTGCAGCAAAGTTCATCCTTAAAAAAGAAATAATTAAATGAGCAGTTTAGATTTTTTGGTACTGTTTGGCACCTTGCTAAGCATTGTGTTGTACGGTATGTGGAAAACACGCGCTAACCGAAATCTGGAAAGTTATTTATTAGGTAATAATAGCATGAAATGGGGCACCATTGGGCTCTCGGTTATGGCTACCCAGGCAAGTGCCATTACTTTTTTGTCCACGCCCGGCCAAGCCTATCAGGATGGAATGGGCTTTGTGCAGTTTTATTTTGGCATGCCCCTGGCC
>JALWRJ010000294.1 GCA_026994125.1 Cyclobacteriaceae bacterium
ATATATCCGAAAATTTGCCAACTACCGAATCACCAGGCAATGAACCCAAAACACCGGATGAGGGAGAGTAATGCTAGCTAAAACGTATGGAAGTGCTGTATTTGGGGTAGAAGCCACTCAAATTGATGTTGAAGTAAACGTATTGCAAGGCACCAAAGTACATATGAGTGGCCTGCCCGATAATGCCGTAAAAGAAAGCGCCCATCGCATAGAGTCGGCCATAAAACAACTAGGCTATTTTTTTCCACGCCAAAAAGTAGTGGTAAACATGGCTCCGGCCGATATTAAAAAGGAGGGTTCTGCCTACGATTTGCCCATTGGGCTGGGCGTACTTATTGCCTCTAACCAATTAAAAACCGAAACCATTGAGCAGTATGTAATTATGGGCGAGTTGGCACTAGATGGCAACTTACGACCCATAAAAGGTGTGCTGCCCATAGCCATTGATGCCCGAAAACGAGGGTTTAAAGGTTTGGTGTTGCCTAAAGAAAACGCCAGCGAAGCCGCTATTGTAAACGACCTGGATGTTATCGGAGTATCCAGCTTGCAAGAAGCCATTGCCTTTTTTGATGGCTCGCAACCCATTTCGCCATTAGTAATGGATACGCGCGATGTGTTTATGGCCGAGCTAAATAATTATGCTACCGACTTTAAAGATGTGCAAGGGCAGGAAAACATAAAACGAGCTTTAGAAGTTGCCGCAGCCGGTGGCCATAACGTTATATTAATAGGTCCTCCCGGAGCAGGCAAAACCATGCTGGCCAAACGATTGCCCTCTATATTACCGCCCCTCTCCTTACACGAAGCGCTCGAAACCACCAAAATACATTCGGTAGCCGGGCGGCTGGGTAAAAACGCTACTTTAATGACCACCCGCCCCTACCGGGCACCTCACCACACCATTTCCGATGTGGCTTTGGTAGGTGGAGGCGGGTTTCCCAGCCCGGGCGAAATATCCTTGGCACATAACGGAGTGCTATTTTTAGACGAGCTTCCCGAATTTAAGCGTACCGTGTTAGAAGTGATGCGCCAACCCATGGAAGACCGTAAAGTAACCATTTCACGTGCTAAAGTATCGCTCGATTTTCCGGCAAACTTTATGCTGCTGGCCAGCATGAACCCCTGCCCATGCGGCTACTACAACCACCCCGAAAAAGAATGTGTTTGTGCCCCCGGGGTGGTGCAAAAATATTTAAATCGGGTAAGTGGCCCCCTGCTCGATCGTATCGATATTCATGTAGAGGTTACACCCGTTTCGTTCGACCAAATGACCGCCAACCGAACCGCAGAAACCAGTGCCGATATTCGTGAGCGCGTGCTACAAGCCCGGGCCATACAGGCCGAGCGGTTTAAACAAAACAACCAGGTTTATTCCAATGCACTTATGCCTTCGCAGCTGGTTAAAGAAGTGTGCCATATAAATGCAGCCGGGCGAGCCCTGCTAAAAACGGCCATGGAAAAACTAGGCCTTTCGGCTCGAGCTTACGACCGCATTTTAAAAGTGGCGCGTACCATTGCCGACCTGGCCGATTCCTCTGAAATAAAAGTTGAACACCTGGCCGAAGCCATTCAATACCGTAGCTTGGATAGAGAAGGTTGGGCAAATAATTAAAATTGATGGGTATTTTACATGCAATCTTGGTTCTTGTTGGTATTGTCGTGCTGAGTTTATCTCCCATGTTTCTTATTATTTATATAACCAACCAACGCAAAAACAAAAACATAAAAGCCTTGGCCGCTCTTTTTAAGTTACAGGCCTTTCCTGATACAACTAAATTTAGGCGTGGTTTGCCTTATGCCAAAGGTTATGTTGAAAACCGATGGACTTACATCCAAACCACTCAAAGCAAAGGCCCTACCGGTACGGTATCTTCTACCAAATACAAAACACCGTTAACACGTATAGGTGTCGAAATTAATACATTACCCATACAGCAACTTGATATAAAACGTGTAAAAAAAATACCCACAAAACTAAACCCGGAAACGCTTCATTTTGAAGACTATTTTGATGTGAGTATAAAAAGCGGTAATACTGTATACGATATACTACACCCGGCTCTTAAAACAGAACTGCTAACCTATGCCCAGGCCTATAAACAATGCCATATTTATTTTATGGAAGATTTCCTGATAACAGATATACGTTACGAACTTACCAGCAAAAAAAAATACAAACAAGCTATTGCCTCCATTTACCTATTGCAGCATGTGGCAGATGCATTAACTAGTTAATCGTATGAATAATATCACACAAAACCAACTGCGTATATTAGGCCTCTTGGGTATGCTGGGGGGGCTAACTTTGTTTGCCGGAGATATGCTTTTTTATTATCATCCAACCCAAACCAGATTTTTACAAACCATGAGCCAGGCATCCGATACCAGAATTATAGCCAGTGGTATTACGGCCTTGGTGGCCAGTTGGTTATATATGGCAGGCTTGGGGCAGGTGTATTACGCATTTAAACCAGCCGGCCACCGAGTGCAATGGGTAGTAACAGCTAGTATGGGTGCTATTTTAATGAGTTATGGGGTTGTGCATGGGGCGTATGTGGGTATAGCCACCTCGGCCAAACTAGCCATGGCTCATCAACTAAATTTAAACGAAGCTACCGCCTTAGCCGTTCGGACAAACAACGCCTTGCGCTTTATGGTTTATCCGGTTTTTGCATTGCTATCGGTGGTGTTTTTGTATGCGGTTTGGAAAAAACAAACCTACTATCCTCGCTGGATGGTTGTGGCTTTTCCATTACTACCTTTTTTGTTTAAAAACTTTATTGTTGCACAGCTTTTGGGCCTGGCCTATGTGGTAGTGGCAGGCGGTTATTTAAATTTACTTTTAGTACTGTTTTTTGCAGCCTCTACGTTAGCCTTGTGGAAACCCAAGATACCCGCTACCCGGTAACTCAGGGAGCCAAGTTTTACAAAATCATGCACCATGAATTTGCTTTTGGTTAGCTTGGTAAAGAGGGTTTTATTTTACAGGTATATTGATGAAATAGCCTTAAGAATAAACAACAGAGAGGAAAACACCTTGCCGTTTTATACAGTTTTGGGCGGGCTAAGCACAGGTTTGTTAATAAACTTTGCCAATCGGCTGGCATCTTGTAAAATAGATGTAGCATGGCCATAATCAATTACATTTATACGCTGGCCGTTTTGTAATACCAGGTTTATTTCATAACTGTAATAGCTGGTGTTTTTACCATCATTAGAACTCCTCACATATTCTTTTACTACCTGAATACCGTAAATATCGTCTAGTTTAGCTACTGTTTTAAGTTCATTTATATCGGCCACCTGGCTGGGAGCCGTTTTCCCTTTCCAAAAATAGCCTTCAGTTTTATCGAACACTATCGGCTTAAAAGCTGAGTAAATAACAAACACACCCGGAGCCAAAAAAACCAACCCTAGAAAAAATATCATAAAGGAGGTTTCTTCTAAAAAAACAAACGAACTAACCCCCAAGCCTACCACCACAAACAGCACCCCCAATAAAATAATGCCTATACCCGGCTTATACTCCATGCGCATGGGCGATACAGCCACCAGTTTGTGTGTTTTAAAATTAGACCCTCCACTTACAAGGGGGCTCCAATCAATAGCTTTAGTGTCCATCTTTTTTTGTTAAAAATACAAATCTATTTCTAAACCTCTTAGTGGTTTTTCAACTAACTTGTATAATCCTTAAAAACCAACAACCATTGCGTATCAAGCATGTAGGGTGGAGCCTATTCCAATCGTTTTATAATGCCCTTCCTTTAGGCTAGCGTATGCTAACAAGTAAGGAGCATTACGCTTATACAATGTTCTCTGCTTGCCTTCTTTCCGTTCCGTGTCGGTCAGCGTTTGGGGAAACCATACTCTTTGCCAAGTTTTGGCTTGCGTGTGGGCTAGTGCGACTTGGCAATGTGTATGGTTTTAGCGAATGGCAAATCAGGGTTTTTTAAACGTTGGCTCGTGTGTCAGGGGAAAAACAAATGTGCTTGACCGTGCGGTTGGATTTTCAGCCCACTTTATTGGTACGATAGGCTAATCGTAAAAATGTTAAAACGGCCATCCTGCCATGCAGCAAAATCAAGTGTATTTTTCAGGTTAAAACATAGTTTAAATGCGTATTTTTGGGTCGCTAATTTTTGTAACAACTCATGAACGACCCGGTTCGTTCTAAAACACATTTAATTATGAGCCACTCAACCCTTATTTATACCCTTACCGATGAAGCACCCGCCCTGGCTACCTATTCGCTACTACCCATAGTTAAAGCATTTACCAAACCGGCTGGCATACAGGTTGAAACCAAAGATATTTCTCTTGCAAGTAGAATACTGGCGCATTTCCCCGATTACCTAACCTCTGAACAAAAAGAGGAGGATGCGCTGCAAGAGTTGGGTAAGCTGGTGAAGCAGCCCCAGGCCAATATTATAAAATTACCCAATATTAGCGCTTCGGTTCCTCAATTAACTGCTGCCATTAAAGAGCTTCAAGCTAAAGGCTATGCCCTACCCGATTACCCGGCAAATCCTGTTACTGAAAAAGAAAAGGAAATTAAAAACAGATACGCCAAGGTGCTAGGTAGTGCCGTAAATCCGGTATTGCGCGAGGGCAACTCCGACCGCAGGGTAGCTAAAGCCGTAAAAGAATATGCCAAAGCGCACCCGCATAGTATGGGCGAGTGGAAACCCGACTCTAAAACCCACGTGGCCTCCATGAACGAAGGCGATTTTTACGGTAGCGAAAAATCGGTAGTTATGGAGAAGGATACTGCTATTACCATTACCTGGGAAGGCAACAATGGAAGCGTAAAAATCTTGAAGGAAAATTTACGTTTACTACAGGGCGAAGTAATTGATGGTTCGGTTATGAGCAGCAAAGCCCTGGATGCCTTTTATGAAAAAGAAATAAAGGATGCAAACGAAAAAGGTGTGCTGCTTTCGCTGCACCTGAAAGCCACCATGATGAAGGTTTCGGACCCAATAATGTTTGGCAAAGCTGTAAAAGTTTATTTTAAAGAAGTGTTTGATAGCTACCAGGAGACATTTGATAGCTTGGGAGTAAATCCAAATAACGGTTTGGGTAATGTGTTGGCCAAAATAGAAGAATTGCCCGCAGACCAATGCAAAGCAATCGAAAAGGCAATCGAAGAGGTGTA
>JALWRJ010000295.1 GCA_026994125.1 Cyclobacteriaceae bacterium
CCGGCAGCTTCTTCAAACAATCCTCTTCGGGAGTTGTCTTTATCCGATAAAATATCATCCACCATTTTAAGTTCTATTATGGCATAACTGTTGGATGAAATTCCTGTATCTAAAAATAAATTAGTACTGTCTTTAAGCCGGCAGGGTACTCCGTTTAGCTCGTACTCGCTTTCGCCCGAGCGGTAGTACCTGCGAGTAATGGTTACCTTAGAATATTCGGTGGGCAGTATGTTTTTAGTGTTTTCAAAGGTTAAAGATACTTCCGCCATTTGGGTGGGCTTTCGTTTTTTTGTTCCATTAAAAATGATATTTTCCATTTTTTCGGAACGTAAGGCTTTGGTTTTTTGCTCGCCCAGTACCCAGCGTATGGCATCTACTACGTTCGATTTACCACACCCATTGGGGCCAACTACTCCGGTAATGCCTTTATCAAAATGTATAACGGCTTTATCTCCAAAACTTTTAAATCCTTTAATTTCTAATTTAGATAATTCCATACAGCCGGGTAGTCAACAATTTATAAAAAATAAAAAGACAAATTTATTTCATTACTTAAAATTTTAAAGCAATAGGCTAATAAATTATCTTAAAACCCACAGGTAGTTGTATATTTGTTACAATGGAGTTTAAAGTAATATTTTATATTATTATTGGTATTATTTACCTGGTAACTAAAGTGCTTAAAAAGAAGAAGCCTGAGCAAGGTAACTGGCCAAAGGTAGATTGGGAAGATACCCCTGGCAAGGCAACCGATAGTAGCACTGCTCTTCCAAAAACTCGGGTACCATCTAAACCTGCTTCTTTCGAAGATTTATTGCGCGAAATTTCGAATGAATTTGCTGAAAAAAAGGAACCCAAACCCACCACCATTGTAGAAGAAAAACCGGAGTCATTTATTGAAGAAATTAAACATCCGCACAATGGAGGAGAAGCGTTTGAACATGAATTAACCCATGAAGAAAAGTATGTGTTAAGGCGTGAGCACGAAACTTTGGAACACGCCCAACAAAAACCACCTGTACCCACCAATGCTAAGGATAGGCTTGAGAATTATGAGGAGGAGCTTGTTGAGCCACCCGAAGTATTATCATTACTGCAAGAAGAAGGTGGGGTGGCCAATGCCATTATCCTTAGCGAAATATTAAATCGGAAGTATTAATCTTTATAAAGCCTAACAGGTAATTCAATTCGAACGTTAACCGCAGTATGCTCAATTTTACCTGAGCGCCATTGGCCTCGTGATACCACATTAACAGCATTTATAACAGCTCCGTATTCTTTGGCTTGCTGGTCGCTCATGTGGGTATAGGGCAAGCCGGTAATGTTGGTGTTCCATATACTTCCGGTGGCATTTACCACAAAGCTTACCCAAATGGTTTTTTCTTCATTTACCTTTACCCGGTTGTTAGCATAACTGTCTATCTTTTCTAAGAGTTTTTGGTAGCCTTCCCAGGGTATCGGTATTTGTGTAGTTTGTTCAATGGAGTACACTTTCGTTCTAAATATGGCTTCACTCAGCTTTTCTGATTTCGCAAAGCTGTAAATTAACCCATACCCATTGGTGTAGCCTTTTAAGCAAGCCACATAATCGATGGTAAAATGTTTATAGTCTAAGGCTTTAATGCGTTCAAATTCGGGATTTGCCGTAAATTTAAAAAAGTAGGAGCGTTCCGGATGTTCTTTTCTATAGGAATCCATGATAGCTTCAAATTCCCTGGGCGCTTTTTCAATGCCTAAGGTAGTAGGCAAGATGGTATCGGGTTGTAAATGGCACGAGAATGCAAAGAACAGTATAGTAATAAATGGTACCGAAATGTAAGGTTTTACTAAGCTACTCCATTGTATGTTTTGCTGAATCATACGAATACGCTTTTCGGTGCTATGTAATCCAAAATAATGTACCACTCCCATCACTGTATGTTGGTAAATTTGGCTAAGCAAAGTTTTAATGTAGGGGTGCTTTCCCTGTTGTTTAACAGCCGAGTGGTCGGCCAGGTATTCATGATTTAGCCGCACCACTTTATCCAGCCGATAGCTAAGCGGATTAAACCAAAAAATAATTTTGTATAGTTCAATAATTAAAATGTCAATTGAATGCTTTTGTTTTATATGTGCTTGTTCGTGGGCAATTATTGCTTCTAGTTCCTGGGTGGTTTTACCTACTTCGTTTAAAAAAATATACTTGTAAAACGAAAAAGAAGGGTGTTTGCCATGCGTAAGCACTACCTTAAAATGGCTGCCAGCCTGCGAAATACTGGCTGTTCGGATTAGCCTGACCAAACCTGTTATTTTTAAACTAAAGGCGTAGGTAAAATAGACAACCCCAAGTATATAAGCTATTAAAAGTAAATGCACCAGTTGTTGTGTGCCAGAGTTGGCTGCGGGTTGAAATGTTGTAATTTGGCTTACCACAGCCGGTAAATCGTAAATAGGCTCTAATACCACATTGTTTTTTTGGGTAATAAATGCAAAGGGTAGGTTGATGAACGGAATAAAAGCCGAGGCCAGTACAGTAAGGAGCAAGTAAAACCTATTGTAATTTATGCACTTTTCATTACTTAGAAAAACCGTATAAAACAGCAATAGCAGCGCAAGCAATACACCCGATTCAATTATATAGTTTACCCAGTTAATCATCTTTAGTTAAATCATGCTCTACACGTTTAATCATTTGCTCCATTTCGGTAATATCTAGTTGGTTTTCTTTGGCAAAAAAAGACACCAGGTCTTGAAACGAACCCTTAAAATATCGGTTTACAAAGTTGTTTAGGTAATAATTAGAATACTCTTCGCGTGCTATAAGCGGATAGTATTCGTGCGTTTTTCCATAGGGTTTGTAGCCAATAAATCCTTTTTTTACCAAAATACGAACTATGGTAGATACGGTATTATATGCAGGTTTGGGAGGAGGGAATTTATCTAGTATATCTTTGACAAAAGCCCTTTTTAACTGCCATAAAATTTGCATTACCTGGTCTTCGGCTTTGGTAAGTTCGCGTAATTTTTTAGATGATTGTTTCATGGGTACTTCTATGATGTCGGCAGGATTGAAAATCCATACCAAAAATTCAAATTTATTAACAAAAGTTTCCTTTGCACTTAAAGATTAGATGGTTAACTGTGTTTAACTATAAGAATAGTTGATTTTTAGTGAAAACACAAATTTCCAGGCTAAAAATTATTAAAGAATGCATGGGGGCAGCAAACTGGTGCCCCTATGCTATTAATGCTGAATTAAAATTCGCTTTTTGGTAAGGGTTTCGTTTACATAGGCTTGTATGTAATACATACCGGGTGTCCAGTGGGTTGTATTTATTTCCAGGTTGTTTTGGCCATTTTTAACCTGTGCTGTATGCACCAGGGCACCCAGTTGGTTATATACAAAAACCTTGGCATTGGTAGCAACGGGTTGTGCCAGTGTTACTTTTAGCAGGGTATTGGCAGGGTTAGGCCAAACGGCTATTCCACTCTCGTTTAGTTCTTCTTGCAGTCCGGTTACAATGTTTACAGTTGGGGTAAATATTTCAGCCTGGTAAATCTCACGACTCATTTCGTCTTGCACAAAAACAATGATTGATATTTCGCCCGAAGCATAGGCTTTTGTAGGTTGCCAGGTATTTGTAACCGTAATTTGGTTACCTGTCAGCAAGGGTTCGTTTATTTTGGTTCCTGCGGCATTGGGCAGCATTTTTTGTACTACATAATCAAATAAGGTTTCGCCACTATTGCTGGCCTGGGCAAGTACAACCTGGTTTTCAACTATGGCCATGTGTACTATAAAACCACCATCTATGTTTTGCTTAGCTTTTAATACCGAGGCAATCTCAATGGTGTTTCCGTTTTGTGTATCGCTGGTTTGGATATCGAGCGGAGCAATGTTTAGCGACCTGATATTTAAGGCAGTAGGCGCCCATTGTGAAAACAATAGAGAAGCATTGGCTGCTCCGTCAACTGCTACCCGTGGTGTTTCATTAATGCCATAGTATAAAGCACGGGCATCGCCATCGGTGGAGTTGCTTACTCGTGCATTGGATGATCCGGTTTTATTGTTTAGTTGGTATTGGATGGTAGCCAGGGTAGGCGTAACTGCTTGTAAATCTCTAATCGCATCATTTTGTGTTTTGGTAGTACCACCGTCATCGAGTTGTGCATTGCTAAAGTTTTCGAGCAAAACAGTACGTGTACGGTTGCCAATAAATACGTTATCGAAGGCAAATCCGTTAAAATTACCTACGTTGGCTTCAGCTGACGACCTGAAACTAAATCTAAATTGAACTTTTCCGCTAGCTCCCGCATCGGCTTTAGCGGCATCCAGGGTGTGTTTTGCTTTTTTCCATTGCAGGTAAATGTCATCTTTAAATGTTTCCCTATCAGAGCCGGTCCACCCATATTGCCCGGTTATTTGCGTATTACCGCCTAATATTTCTATTCCTCCTTCATTATACCAATTTTCTCCACTATTTAGGGTTCCCAATAGTTTCCAGTTGGAATTATCAATTCCATTACTGCTGGTACCACTGGTTTCTTCAGCCAGGTATTCTACTACAACACCCGAACTTAAATGCGCAAATTTTAGAAATTGAATCATAGGTCGCTCCAACCCTGATATATCGAATATTGGGCTATACACATAAGATTGTTCGTTACTGTTGTACAGGCTGTTTACTCCTGTTACCCAAAAATTAAAATTGGGGGCAACATTGCCGCTGTTAGTGGACGGAATGGTTTGAATACTATCGCCCCCTGAATTGCCAACACCCCACGATGAGTTTGTACCATAGGCTACCCAATTACCGGGGTCAGGAGCATTGGCCGCATCATCAAAATCTTCAAAATAATTAGTAGCATCGTTTAAGGTAACTAAGGGTACGGTAAACAGGTTAAGGGTATCGCTTAATGCACAATTTTTATCTGAAATGGCTGTTAAAACCACTTGGTGCTGCCCATTGGCAGCAAATGTGTAGCTGTAATCGTTGTTAAAATTACTGTTAATGCCGGCTGTAAATACTCCATCAATGATCCAGGCAAGAGAATCAACGGTTACATTGCTTGTAGCGAGAGGAGTAGTATTCGTAAACAAAGTAGGGCTACCGGTGGCAATTTGCCTAAATGCAAAACTGGTAGCCGGAATGGCTCCAATTTCTA
>JALWRJ010000296.1 GCA_026994125.1 Cyclobacteriaceae bacterium
CCCTTGAAGCACATGAATTTTATTTTTTTTCATTAAAAAATCGATGCCCTGAGTAGTTTGGCTTACCACTTCGCTTTTGCGTTTAATCATTTGAGCTAAATTGGCCTTTACACCAGTAAGCTTAATACCGTGGTCGCCAAAGGTGGTTTGGGCGTTGTGGTAGTGTTCGGTAGAATCGAGCAACGCCTTAGAGGGAATGCATCCTACATTTAAGCAGGTGCCGCCCAAGGTACTGTATTTTTCTATTAAGGCAGTTTTAAAACCTAGTTGGGCACACCGTATGGCGGCTACGTAGCCTCCGGGGCCGGAACCAATTACTGTTATATCGTAGTTCATAATAAAGAGTTAAGTTTTTAGCTAAAAGACACCGGGTCAAGTTGCATTTAATTATTCCAGTTCTTTTAATAATTTATTTTTTAAACGAATCATGGCTGCCACATATTCGGGTAAATGATTAAATATGGAAGCAGCTACTTCTTCGTGATAGATATGGGCGGTTTGATTGCGTTCTTCAAGCATAGATAGCCATATTTCCTGCTCACTTTCCGAAATAAATCCTTGAATAAGCCCTGCTTGCAATGCTTTTCTTGGAGATTTGCAGTCTTCAATACCCAGGTATTCCAAAACCGATTTTAAGGTTTTCCAGGATAATTCAAACGAGTATTCAAACCGTTGAATAGCTCCATCGCGCTCTATATCGGTTGGGTGAACCAAAATTCCCCGCTGAAAAGAGGTTAAAGCTCTTTCGAGCTGGTTTATTTTAGATTTGGCTTTTTCGCGTAACATAAGTATTCTATATTTTGCATGGCTACGTTAGCAAATTCAGTATCCACTTTACCAAAATCTACTACATCAAAAGTATAAAGACTTTGTAATTCATCGTTTAATTCTCTTTTTATTTTATGGAGCAAAGCAGGTGCTATGGTTTGAGTGGCCATAACGCCTAAATCTATATCGGCAGCTATTAATTCTTTTTTGTTGGCCTGTGAGCCAAAAACAAATAAATCAAAATTATAGTTTGCTAGTTCCTTTTTAAACACATTGGATACAGTAGCCAACAGGTTTTTTCTAGCAGTCATAGCAATCGAATTTAAAGGTTTATGTTGCGCCATTCGTTAGCTATCTTACACCTCTAACAATAACCTTGTTGGGTCTTCCAGTAATTCTTTCACTCGCACCAAAAAGCTTACCGACTCGCGTCCATCAATAATCCGGTGGTCGTAAGATAAGGCCAGGTACATCATGGGCCGCACAACTACTTCGCCATTTTCTACCACGGCCCGCTCTACTATATTGTGCATACCCAAAATAGCCGATTGCGGGGCATTGATTATGGGGGTGGACATCATAGAGCCAAACACTCCGCCATTGGTAATAGTAAACGTACCTCCGGTCATTTCGGGAATGGTAAGCTTATTGTCGCGTGCTTTAAGGGCCAACCTGCGCACTTCGCTTTCAATACCTGCAAAGCTTAGTTTTTCGGCATTACGAATGACAGGCACTACCAACCCTTTAGGGGCCGATACGGCAATGGAAATATCGCAGTAATCGTGGTACACCATTTCATCGCCATCTATTTGGGCGTTAACGGCCGGCCATTCTTGTAAGGCCACGGTGCAGGCTTTGGTAAAAAACGACATAAAGCCCAAGCCTATTTCATGTTTTTCTTTAAACTGCTCTTTGTATTTTTTACGCAAGTCCATAATAGGCTTCATGTTTACCTCATTAAAAGTGGTAAGCATGGCGGTTTCGTTTTTAACCGATACCAGTCTGCGAGCAACCGTTTTGCGCAAACTGGTCATTTTTTTGCGGGTTTCGTTGCGTTCACCCACCGGGATTTGTACGGGTTCGGGGGTGGCCACTTTGGGAGCTTCCCGGGTAGTGGGTTGGGTAGCCTTTTGGGCATCTTCTTTGGTAATGCGTCCATCTACACCTGTGCCTTGTATGCTGGCAGGGTTAATGCCTTTTTCAGCCAGTATTTTGGCCGCTGCCGGTGAGGCATGGCCGCTAGCGTATGAGGTGGTTGAGGGGCTGGCGGCCGCTTCCGGTTGAGCTGCTGTTGGAGCTACATTGGTTGTACCGGCCGGAGCTTCGGCCGGGGTAATGGTGCAAATTAAATCGCCAATGTTTAGGGTGTCGCCCTCGGCTGCTGCCGGTTTTAAAATGCCTGTAGCTTCAGCAGGCAGCTCAAAGGTGGCCTTGTCCGAATCAATTTCGGCAATTACCTCATCAAGTTGCACAAAATCGCCTGCCTGTTTAGTCCAGGCCGATAACGTTACTTCGGTTATGGACTCACCTACTTCAGGCACCCGCATTTCAATGGGTGATCCTCCGGTAGCAGTTGGAGCCTCGGTTTTGGAGGGCTCAGGGGCTGCTGTTTTCGTTGCTTGTTGTGCCGGAGCCCGGCCTTTTGCTTCTTCAATGGTACACACCGTAGCTCCAATTTCTATGGTTTCGCCTTCTTGTGCGTTAATATGTAATATTCCGGCTGCTTCAGCATTAAGCTCAAAGGTGGCTTTTTCCGATTCTAATTCGCATAGTACTTCGTCCATTTCTACAAAATCACCTTCTTTTTTAAGCCAGGCGGCTATGGTAACTTCGGTAATCGATTCCCCTACTTGCGGTATTTTAATTTCTATTGACATCGTATTAACTATTAAATGCGGTTTCTATAATTTCATTTTGTTCGGCCTCGTGCATTTTATGGTAGCCGGTAGCCGGTGAGGCACTGGGTTTTCGGGCAATTACTTTTAACTGACACGTATGGTAGGTACGTAAAACAAAGGCCCAATAACCCATGTTAGAAGGCTCTTCCTGCACCCAAAATACTGCTGCTTTTTTATAGGCCGCCAGGGCATCATCTAATTGCAGTTCTGGGAAAGGGTAGAGCTGTTCTATGCGAATGATAGCTACATCTTTACGTTTGTTCTTTTCTTGTTCTTGCAACAACTCATAATAAATTTTACCTGTACAAAGCAATACCCTTTTAACCTTTTTAGCATCGGCATAGGTATCGGGCAAAAGTTCTCTAAAACCACCTTTTGTAAACTCCGAAACCGGTGAAACAACCTTAGGGTGCCTTAATAAAGATTTGGGCGACATTACAATTAATGGCTTGCGGAATTCCCAGGTCAACTGCCTACGCAATAAATGAAAAAAGTTGGAAGGCTCAGTAACGTTGGCAATAACCACATTATATTCGGCTGCCAGTTGCAAATAGCGTTCGGGGCGGGCATTGGAGTGTTCGGGCCCCTGACCCTCGTAGCCATGAGGCAACAACATAACCATGCCATTCATGCGTTGCCATTTAGATTCGGATGGCGTAATAAACTGATCGATGATTACCTGGGCGCCATTGGCAAAATCGCCAAACTGGGCTTCCCAAATTACCAAGGCGTTGGGGTTGGCCATGGCATAGCCAAATTCAAAACCCAGCACCGAAAACTCGGCCAGTAGCGAGTTGTAAATATCAAATGATTTTTGGTTCTTTTGGATATGATTCAGGCTGTTATAGGGTTCGTTGGTTTCCATATCGTGCAACACGCTATGTCGGTGCGAAAAGGTGCCTCGCTGCACATCCTGCCCCGAAAAACGTACCGGTTTGCCTTCTACCAATAACGAACCATAGGCCAAAAGCTCTGCCGCAGCCCAGTTTAATTGTTTGGTTTTGAAAAACATATCCTCGCGTTGTTTTAGCTGCTTTTCAATTTGCCGCAAGGGTTTAAAACCTTCGGGTACGGTTATCAACGCTTTGCCAACTTTATCTACCACCGATTGCTTAATGGCTGTGTCGGGCGAGCGGTCGAAATCGGCCGGGTTTGACCTGCGCAAACTTTGCCATTCTTTTTCGAGTGGCAAAAACTTATAGGGCAATGGTTTTTGCTTTACCAGGTTTAGCCGGTCTTGCAACTCATTCCTAAAAGCGGTATCCATTTTTTTTGCCAGCTCGGCATCAATATCGCCCCGGCTAATTAATTCTTTATTATAAATCTCGCGAGGGTTGGGGTGTTTTGATATGGTGTTATATAATTTGGGTTGGGTAAACTTGGGTTCATCGCTTTCGTTATGCCCATGCCTGCGATAGCATACCATATCTATAAATATATCCCGGTTATAGCGTTCTCTAAACTCGGCTGCTGTTTTTACGCAGTAAACCACAGCTTCGGGGTCATCGCCATTTACGTGCATTACCGGGGCATCTATAATTTTAGCCAAATCAGAACTGTAAATACTTGAGCGCGCATCCTCAAAATTGGTGGTAAAACCAACTTGGTTATTAATGATAAAATGAATGGTTCCTCCGGTATAGTAGCCATCCAGCATAGACATTTGCGTAAGTTCATATCCTATACCCTGGCCGGCTATGGCCGCATCGCCATGAATTAGCACGGGTAACACCTTATCAAAATCCTTGTCGTACTGACCTTCGACTTTGGCTCGTACAAAGCCCTCCACTACCGGATTTACTGCCTCCAGGTGCGAAGGGTTGGGCGCTAATTTTAAATCTACTTTTTTGCCCGAATCGGTAACCACCTGACTGGAATAGCCCATGTGGTATTTTACATCGCCATCGCCCATGGTCATGTCGGGCACCGAACCCTCAAACTCATTAAACACCTGCTCGTAGGTTTTGCCCATAATGTTTACCAACACATTAAGCCGGCCTCGGTGCGCCATACCAATCACTATTTCATGGGTTCCCAGTTCGGCACTGGCATTAATTATGGCATCTAATGCCGGAATAGTAGTTTCGCCTCCTTCGAGCGAAAACCTTTTTTGGCCTATATACTTGGTGTGCAAGAAGTTCTCAAAAACTACAGCTTCGTTTAGCTTACGCAAAATGCGTTCTTTTTCCTGGGCAGAAGGGGTAAAATGAATGGCATCATGCTCTACTTTCTTTTTAAACCAATCCAGCATTTCGGGGTCGCGAATGTACATATATTCAAACCCAATGGCACCTGTATAAATGGTTCTAAGGGTTTCAACTATTTTTCGCAGGGGAGCCTTGCCAATGCCCAATTCATTTCCCACCTCAAAGTGGGTGTCTAAATCGGCATCTGTAAGTCCGTAATCGGCCAGGCTTAAACGAGCCTTTCGGT
>JALWRJ010000297.1 GCA_026994125.1 Cyclobacteriaceae bacterium
CGCTTGTACTCAAAAATGGGCTGTTCGCCATTTCCCCATCCAAACTCCAACCTTACAATGCCATAGGTGTTAGGATCTATGTAAACAAAAAGCTCATAACCGGGTTGATCTATAAAAACCAGGTATAATTGTTTGTTATCTGCCCCTACCACCATTTTGCGCTGCAACATTTGGTAAAAAAGTGCTTCATCGTTAAAAGCACGGTATTTTACATTATTGTCGAGCAGTAAATCTTCCAGCATATTGTATTGCTCGAAATATTTGGCGTAGGCAAAGTCGTAATCGTAACTTTTGCGTATTTCTTTAATAGCTACACGTTCGCGCAATTTGGTGTAGTCGCGTGGGGCGGCATAGTCTTTATCGTAAATGGTTATAGCCGCTTCCAGGAGCGAAACATATTTACCTCCTACCATTTTAACATCGCGGTAAAAACCGTCCATTTCGGCAGGTTTCATAGGGTAGTTAACGGTAATTCTGTTTAAGGCAATCTTAAAAATATCTCCGGCTGTTAGCGAATCTGTAACCAACACCTCGTTTAGCACGGTAGAGCTTTTTTTAAGTTTAAATTGATGCGTTTGTTCGGCCTTGGTAATAGGCGATTGAAAACTCTCGTAGCCAATCATGGTTATTATAAATGTTTCGGCTGCATACCTGGCCGGTATATGGAAATCAAACTCGCCTTTGGCATTCGAAATGGTACCGATAGGAATACCTACCAATCCAACCGTAGCATAGGTTAAAATTTCACCTGTTTCGGCATCGGTAACTTTGCCCGATACAGTAATGGTTTTATCCTGGCTCCATAAGCGGGAGCTACACATAAAAAGTAGTAAAAAAATAACATACTGGCGTTTCATAAAAATCTGACCTTCGGTTTAGTTAGCAATTTACTAATAATCGTACTAAGTTTACTTTTGGTAACCAATATTAACTCATTTTGATTAAACCTCTTAACCTATCTACTATTTGGGGCAAAGCATTTTTAATTCTTTGCCTTTGGTTTACCCTTATTTTTAGTATTGGTATTACGTTTCAATACCTTATGTTTCGTCCGTTTCCATCCACCATTATAAACGGACTGCTCTTAAACCTATCGGTATGTTTTATGGCTTGGGTAGCTTGGTGGTGGTCGTCTTTGCTTTTTAAACGAAAAATAGTGGTACAAATTGCCGGGCACCTGGTGGGGGTAGTGTTATCGTTTATTATTTTGGCCTCGGTTAGCTATTTTGTGGAGTATTACCTCGATGATTTTACTTCGTTTGAGGAATGGCAGGAGTACTTACTGGAGCAGTTGGGGGTTTCTTCTATGCAGTATAACTTGCAATATGTAACTTCCATAACTGTGTATTACATTATCCGCTACATCGAAACCATTCAGAAAAGTGAGCACGAAAAAACAGCGTTAGCCATTGCTAACAACCAAATGCAGATGTCGCTGCTTAAATCGCAGATTAACCCGCATTTTTTATTTAATACCTTAAACAGCATTAGCACCCTTATGGCGCTCGATAAAAACAAGGCACGCCAAATGATGTCGATGTTGTCCGAGGTTATTAGGTATGCGCTCGATTCGAACGACCAACCCTCCATTGCCCTGGCCGAAGAGTTAAATTTTATTCGTAATTATATTAGTATTCAGCAAGTCAGATTTGGCGATAGGCTTACTTTTAAAGAAAATATAGACCCTGCATGTTTAGGCGTAGCGTTGCCTCCCATGGTGTTGCAGCCTTTGGTTGAAAATGCGGTTAAACATGGCATTTCATTAAAAGAGGAAGGGGGCACAATTACATTAACCATCAGTAAAAGTGATGAATTGGTGAAATTTGAAATTAAGGACGATGGTGTGGGCATAAACTCACACTCGCAATACGAAAAAAGCAGTTCGGGCGTTGGATTAAAAAATTCTAACGAACGATTGATAAATATGTTTAACTATAAATCGAGGTTAAAAACCAATGCGACCGAGCATGGTTATACCGTAAATTTTGAAATTCCATGGAAAACCCCATAAGTTGCATTGTAATAGATGATGAACAGTTGGCCAGGCAGTTTGTAATTGAGTATTTACAAGATTTTGAACAGGTGGATATTATTGGCCAATCGGGCAAGGCCAGTGAGGCAATTAGGTTAATAAACGATAAAAAACCCGATTTAATTTTTTTAGATGTGCAAATGCCTGGCAAGGATGGTTTTGAAGTACTTGAAAAACTTACTCACGAACCTTTTGTTATTTTTTGCACTGCTTATGATAAATATGCCATTCGGGCATTTGAAAAAAATACCATCGATTACTTACTAAAACCTTTGGATAAGGGCAGGTTTGATAAAGCTGTGGGTAAAGCCATTGAGCGTATAAAGAAAAATGATGTAAATTTTGAGCGGATGATGGAGGAGTTTACGCAACAGAAAAAAAGTGCTTACCCGCCCAACTTGTTTGTTCAAAAAACCGAAAAATTAATTAACCTGCCGGTATCAAACATTATTTGCCTGGAGGCTTCGGGCGATTACACTATTATTTCAACGGCCACCGATCAGTTTGTGAGTTCTTCGGGTATTTCAAAGCTGGCTACCCGCCTCGATCCGGCCGTATTTATTCGTATTCATCGCTCTACCATTATAAACATAAACCAACTTAAAGAACTGCAAAAAAATGCCAATGGCACCCTTACCGTAGTAATGACAAACGGCAAGGGGTATGCCGTTAGCCGCTCTTATGCTAAAGATATTCGTAAAATGATTGTTTAAGCATGGAAATGCAGGCGCATTTCTAAGTTAGGGATCGCTTATCTTCAATATTATTTTACCGGTGTTTTTATTGGCTTCCATATAGCGGTGAGCTTCGGCTATTTGGTGCCAGTCCAGTACCGTATCGATAACCGGATGAATTTTACCCTGCTCAAAAAGTGGGAAAATGTCCTCCATAAACTTGTTAATAAGCGCTTCTTTATACAAAATGCTGCGTGCCCGTAAGGTGGTGCCTTGCAGCTTTAGCCGCTTGCTAAGCAGCGGATATAAATTGGTTTCTGTTAGCTTAACACCCCCCATAACCGAAATCATCAGCAGCAGGCCATCCATAGCCAGGCATTGCAGGTTTTGGGCAAAGTAGGGGGCTCCAATAAAATCGAGAATAAGGTTAACTCCCTTACCTTTAGTGTGTTCAGCAATAACCGAGGCAAAATTTTCGGAGGTATAGTCAATGCAAACATCGGCTCCTAAATGTTGGCAAGCAGGTATTTTACCAGCCGATGAGGTTGTAAAAACAGTACATTGTGCCGCCTTTGCCAATTGAATGGCTGCGGTGCCTACTCCACTCCCTCCGGCATGTATTAGCACCCGGCTGGCTTTTGGGGTGTTGCCTTCAAAAAACAAGGCCTGGTAGGCGGTTAAAAAAACTTCGGGCAGGGCGGCCGCTTGAGTAAGGTTAAGCGGGGCAGGTATAGGCATCACCAGCCGGTAATCCACAGCTACAAATTCAGCCTGGCCACCACCTGCCAGTAGCGCCATTACCCGTGTTCCAATGGTAAGGTTAGTTACTTTACGGCCTACTTGCACCACCGTGCCCGATACTTCTAACCCAAGAATGTTAGAAGCACCTTTTGGGGGTGGGTATTTGCCTTGCCTTTGTAAAATATCTGCCCGGTTAAGCCCTGCAAAATGCACTTTTATAAGCACTTCAGTAGGTTTTACTAAAGGTTTGGGCGAGGTGCCAATATAGAGTGTTTCTGCTCCTCCCGTTCCGGTTTGCTGTACCGATTGCATGGTTTTACTCATAAAAAACACTTATCTTATCCAACGGTTTGCGTTCTAATTTAGGCACAAAAGTGTTTTCGGCCGGATATGCTACAGGAATTAACAAAAAAGGGCGTTCGTTGGCCGGGCGCTGTAGTAGTTTGGTTAAAAAAGCCATGGGGCTGGGTGTGTGGGTAAGGGCTACCAACCCGGCCTGGTGAATGGCTGTAAGCAGAAAACCGCAGGCCAAACCAACCGATTCGTTTACATAGTAATTATTATCCTTGGAACCATCAGGGTTTAAATTGTAGGCCTTTTTAAACACCACAATTAAATAAGGGGCAATTTCTAAAAATGGTTTTTCCCAGTTGGTGCCTAAGTGTGCCAGGTCTTCTAACCATTCATCACTCATTCTGCGGGTATAGCTTTCTTTTTCTTCGGCTTCGGCTGCCATTCTTATCTCTTTTTTAAGATTGCTGTTCGATACTACACAAAAAGTCCAGGGTTGTTTATGCGCCCCCGATGGAGCAGTAGAGGCAGCCCGAAGCAGGTTTTCAATAACCGTTTTAGGAACAGGCTTGTCCGAAAAATCGCGTACACTTCTTCGGGTATTGTACCAGTGGTAAAATTCAAGGGTGCGTGCTTCCATTTCTTCGGGAGGGTAGGTGTCGCGTGTGTATTTAACAAACGGGTAGCCGTTTATGGTTTTTGTTTCCATGTTGTTAACTTAATTTGCGGTGTAGTTAAGCATTTTATCTATAGTGCTGGTAGCCACATAATGGTAGTTGGGCCGAGCTTTTTGGTATATGTTTAAGGCCATGGTTTTACCCTCAGGGGTTTTTACCATTTCGGCATAAAGCGGGGCTAAAAATTTTCTGCGGCCGGTGTTAACCAAAAAGTTTTCCAGGTTTTGGTAAGCAGTTGTATAGTGGCTTTGTATGGCATGTAGCATCCAGGCTGTTAAAATTTCGCTATTGCGCGAATAGGTAAACTCAAACATGTTATCTAGTTGCTCCATTTGCTGGTAGCTAAGCGAATCGGGCAAAACGCCTAAAAAGTGCAACCATTCGTGCGTGCTCCATTTTTTACTCATTAGGTCTTCAGGAGTAAATAATTGAGTTACAGGAGTACCGGCCAGGTATTGGTTGGCCACTTCTTCCACTTTTTTAAATTTATCCGATACCGGTTGTGGGCAGTTGGCAGGCAAGCCATTGCCGTAAATCCAGGTGTTGTACAGGGCGGTATCTATGGGTAAGCTATTTTTAACAAATAAATTTTTATTTAGTTGTTCAATAAAGGCTTCGGTAGTCATAGAGGTAAAGGCATTGTTTGAAAAATATTCGGCCAAAAATGCATCGAATTGCTTGCGTCCGGTTTTTTCTTCTAAATAGCGCAAAAAGAAATAGCCTTTATCGTAGGCAATGGCAGTCATGCCATCATCGGGGTTGCGTCCTTTTAAATGGAGCTTTAGTTGGGTGTCTTCAGGGTGTTCTCCTTTTAAAATGGCTTCTACTTCTTCTTTAAGTCCTTTTAAGCTAAGTAAAGCCAGCATTTCGGAGTAATCGCGACCATACAGGCTTTCCATTATGCGTTGTTCAAAATACACGGTAAACCCTTCGTTGAGCCAAAAATCGTCCCAGGTGGCGTTGGTTACTAAATTACCCGACCACGAATGTGCCAGTTCGTGAGCTACCAGCGAAACCAGTGAGCGATCGCCTGCCAGGATAGTAGGGGTGGCAAAAGTAAGTTTTGGGTTTTCCATGCCACCAAACGGAAAGCTGGGCGGTAGCACAATTACATCGTACACGCCCCATTGGTAAGGCCCGTATAAATGTTCTGCAGCCTGCACCATTTGGTCCATATCTTCAAACTCGTAAGCAGCGGCTTGCAATAAGGAGGGTTCGGCATATACTCCGGTGCGGTTGCTAAGTTGTTGGTAGGCAATATCGCCCACGGCCAAGGCCAATAGGTAAGCAGGTATGGGCTTGTCCATGGTAAAATGGTACACCCCATCGGGGTTAACTTCGGTAGGGTTGGTGGCACTCATTAGCGCTAGCATGCCTTTAGGTACGGTTACTTCGGCCTCGTAAGTAAACCTTATGCCTGGCGAATCTTGCACAGGCACCCAACTACGAGCTAAGATGGCCTCACTTTGGGTAAATAAAAAGGGTTGCTTGCCTCCTGCAGTTTGGGCAGGAGTAAGCCATTGCAGGGCTTCGGCATTGGGGCTGGTGGTGTAGGTAATGCTTACCTGGGTAGTGCCGGGGCTAAGCTCAATGGTGAGCGGCCTGCCTAAAAATGGATCTTCTTTGCCTAATTTAAAAGACAGGGCATTGCCTTTTGCATCCTTTACTTGTTCTATGTTAAGGCCGTTGGTGTCAAAAATAATTTTATGGGAATCGTCTTTTTGCTCCAAAGTATAGATAGCAGTAGCCTCCAGGGTGTGCGTTTCAAAGCTAACGTTGGCTTTCCAATTTAAATGGGTAATTACAGCCGAGGCCGGTTGCGCATAGGTATGGTTATCGATTACAAGCATAGGTTGTTTGTGTGTTAAGTTGGTTTCTTTAGGTTGGCAGGCAAAAAGGAACAATAGCCATATTGCTCCCGGCCAAATTAGGGGTAGGTGCTTTTTCATTGAATGAAATGTTTATTTGAAATTACTAAGCAGTAAAAGTACCAATTAGGCAAGAATTATTGACTTTTACATGTAAAAAATGATAAACGGTTAGGAAAGTTGGCTGGCAGCAAAATACCTGGGAAATTTAACAAAAAAGGTAGTGCCTTTGCCTTGGGAGCTTTCGAGCCACACCCAACCACCCATGAGTTCAACGTATTTTTTAACAATATACAAGCCAACACCGGTGGAGGATTCGCCCCCGGTGGGCTGGGCGCTAAGTGGGGTGTTTTTCTTAAAAACCATGGGTAGTTCCTCTTGTTTAAACCCCTGGCCCTGGTCTTTTACCAATAGTAAAATTTGCATTTTATCAGCACGTAGCTCCACACTTACCTTGGTTCGTGGATAGGAGTATTTAATGGCATTCGATACCAGGTTACTAAGTACTTTTTCAATGCATATTTTGCTACCATAAACAGAAATTCTTTTGGTGTCATAATATTCCGTGAAGCTAATATTTTTTTTCTCAGCCATGGGATGGAACCCCGACAGTATGGATTGGCAGGTTTCCACTAAGTTAAATTCTTCAAGGTGAATGGCTTCGGTTTGCTCTTCCAGTGCTTTTGTATGTAAAAATTTACTAATTTGCTGCTGTTGGTTATCAGTTACTTCTTTAATTTTTTTAAGCAGGCTAAGTTGCTCTTGGTTTAGTTGGTGGTTTTCAAGTTCCAGTATGGCAATTAATCCTTTAATTTGAGCTAGTGGTGTTTTTAAATCGTGGGCTACAATACCCATTAAATCATTTTTTTCCTGGTTGAGGGTGGCAAGATGTTCGTTTTTTAATTTTAGCTGTGCTTTGTAGTTGTTTTGCGTTTTTATAAAAAAGTACACCGATACCAAAATGGCAATATACACGGTAGCCAGGGTTACATTTGAATACACCTCGGGTGGATATACCCGGTTAAAAGTATAGGGAGCCATAAATAAAATGCTGTTAATAATGATATGGAAAACCTGCCAAGAGTTCTTTTTTACCAAAATAATTAGCAAAATCATTAGTGGGAGGTAATAAAGCTCAATGCCCTTGCCGGGTATCAGCCAGTTGGATATTATCACAAGTTCGGTATAAGTGATACCAAAAAATATAAAACTCCCCAACTTATAATAGTGGTGTTTGTGTGCTAAAAAAATAGATGGTAAAAATAAAAAGCCAACCGCTTGCAGCATTGCAGTTGTAATTTTATGTGTGTATAGCCCGTGCCATCCAATAAAAAAAAGTAAGATTCCTGCTAAAACGAGAGAGGATACGTTTAAGGTTTTTAAGCGTATAGTATCCTCAAAATCGAGATCTAAAGTAACTCCTAACGAAATAAGTTTGGAAAGCATGCGGCTATATTTCCTGTTAAACTTACATATAAAATTTTAAATATGGTAGTCAGGCAGCTATTAAAGCAGTTTTATAATTGGCAAGAGCCCATGCAGAAGGTGTTTTAGCTAAATCAAAGGAAGTAAAACCGAAAAAGTCGCTCCTTGTCCTTCACTACTTTTTACCTCGAGTTGGCCATTCATTTGGTTTACATATTTGTTTACAATGTATAGGCCAATGCCATTGGCCGTAGTGTTATTTGCAAAAATATTTTTTAGCTCGTTGGGGCTAAACCCTTTGCCCTGATCTTTTACAATTATATGAGCCTTTTCTTTGGTGGCTTGAATGCTTATGCTAATTTCGGTACCCGAAGTAGAATGTTTTATGGCATTGCTGATAAGGTTTGAAACCACTTTTGATAGCCAGGCTTCTTTACCTAGTACAGCTAAATTGCGTTGGTTCCTTTTTACATAGGTAAGTTTTATGCCTTTGGCTATGGCTTGCGCCAATAAGTCATCCAAAACTGTTTCAACAACTCTGCGTAAGTACACTCTTTCCAGCATTTCATCCTTAAAATCGGCTTCAAGAGAGCCGGTTTCTAACAGGCCGGCAATTTCTTTATGTTGTGATTCTGTTACATATTTTATTTTGGTAATAAGCTGTTTTTGCTCCAGGGTTAGGGTGCTGTTAGTTAGTTCAAGCATCGACACCAACCCTTTAATTTGCGTAAGCGGATTTTTAAGATCGTGTGCAACAATTTTTACCAAGTCGTTTTTTTCAAGGTTAAGTTTTTCAAGCCTGTCTTTTTGTAGTTCCAGGGTTTGTTTGTAGCGGTTTTGGATGATAATAAAAAACCAAACAGCCATTAATGTAGAAAGTGTGGCAACTATGGTTGTAATAAACGAATAGTTTTGGATAGGGTATGGATGCAGGTATATATGGGGTGCAATGTATAAAACTACTTCGAGTATCGATATTACATATACCCAAAAAGGCCTGTTAACCAAAATAAGTACTAAAATGGTAGTGCCCATGTAAAAGTTTTCAACTCCTTTGCCCGGCAATAAAAACATAGATAGTACAAACACCACGGTATTTAGCAGGCTAAAAAAAATAATTTTAGCAACGGTATATTTTTTTTTATGTTGAAAGAACAAAATAAAAGATACCGATACCGCAAACAGAAACAGCAGCAGGGCTACCAGGTATTTGTGCGAGAAAAAAATATGCAAACTCATAAAAAAGAGGAGCACTAAAAAAAAGATAAGCGAAACCACGTTTAACAGTTTCGTTTTTATGGATTGTTCAAAGTTGAGGTGGGGGGTTATCCCTGCCGAAAGAATTTTGTCAATCATTTGCTGAGTTTACAAACCGAAAAAGTAAGAAATATTATTGGGATATTCCTTATGGGATAACTATTTTCGGTTGGCAATGTACACTCCTGCCAAAATGCCCAACATACCGAGGTAATGCCCTACGAGCAGAATTTCGCCATCCCAAAGCCCCCAAATAACAGCCACAATGGGTATTAAATAGGTTACCGAACTGGTAAACAAGGGGGTTGTAATTTGTATTAACCTGTTAAATAAGCCCATGGCAATGGCGGTACTCATTACCCCCAGTAAGCTTACATACATAAAGGAGGTTTGCGCTTCGGGTTGGTGCCAAACACGGTATGGCACGTTGGTAAAAGCAAAAATATAAACAAAGGCCATAGGCGTAACCATGCCCAGCGAAATGCTGGTAACGGTAAGTGCATTTAATCCTTTAACCCGGTATTTGATGATATTGGCATTTAACCCATAGCAAATAGTGGCCAATACTACATACAAAGCATAATAATTTATGCCGCTAAGCTGCCCTTTAGTTCCTGCAAAAATTAGAAATGCCGTACCGGAAAACCCTAGTACAATTCCGGTTACCTGCTTGCGGCTAAATTTTTGAGTAAATAGCAAGGCTCCTAGCAGTAACACAAATATAGGAGTAAGTGCATTAAGCACACCGGCCAATGAGCTATTGAGGCGGGTTTCGGCTATGGCAAATAAAAAAGCAGGAATAAAACTGCCTAGTAAACCAACGCCCAGCAATGCCCACCAGTTAGCAGCACCTTTTACATTTTTTAGGTGTACCACTGCCAAAGGAAGCAGCACTAAGCCTGCCGTAACCATACGCAAAGCACCTACTTCGGCAGGCGAAAAAGCCACCAGGCTTCGCTTAATCAATATAAACGAGGTGCCCCAAATAAGGGTTAGTACAAGCAATAAAAACCAGGCAAATAAGGAAGGGCGTTGCTGTACCGGGTTCATGTTATAAAAGGGGTTTCAGTAAATTTAATTGCTATTTCGTCTAGCAAATCATTAATGGCTTGTTCTTCTTCTAACTCTACCAATTTGGTTCTAAAAGGTTTAAAATTAGGGATGCCTTTAAAATAATTTGTGTAGTGCCTGCGCATTTCAAAAATACCAGTTTTGCCGGGTTTCCATTCAATTGAAAAGGCCAGGTGCTTTTTTACTACTTCAACTCGTTGGGCAATGCTGGGTGGAGGCAGGTGTTTGCCGGTAGCGCGGTAGTGTTTTATCTGGTTAAAAATCCAAGGGTTGCCAATGGCTGCGCGGCCAATCATAATACCATCTACTCCATAGCGGTTTTTATAGTCGAGTGCTTTTTCGGGCGAATCGATGTCGCCATTGCCAAAAATGGGGATTTCAATTTCAGGGTCGTTTTTAACAGCCGCAATCATGGTCCAGTCGGCTTCGCCTTTGTACATCTGCTGGCGAGTACGCCCATGTATCGTAAGGGCTTTAATACCTGCTTCTTGCAAGCGCTTGGCTACTTCAACAATTTCAATAGTTTTTTGATCCCAGCCCAGCCTGGTTTTTACGGTTACCGGCAGTTCTACCTGTTTTACAATTTCGGCTGTCATTTGTTGCATTTTAGGTATATCCAGTAAAATGCCGGCTCCGGCTCCTTTGCTAACTACTTTTTTTACAGGGCAGCCATAATTTATATCAATTAACTCGGGTTGAGCTGCTTCGGCCCGGGCAGCGGCCAGGCGCATCGATTCAATTTTATCGCCAAAAATTTGAATGCCAATAGGCCGTTCGTAATCATAAATATCTAATTTTTGAACACTTTTGGCTGCATCGCGTATTAGCCCTTCAGCCGATATAAATTCTGTGTACATTAAATCGGCTCCTTGGGCTTTGCAAACAGCCCTAAAAGGAGGGTCGCTTACATCCTCCATGGGGGCAAGCAGTAAAGGAAAATCGCCTAAAGTTATTGAGCCTATTTGTACCATTTACATAAAAATATTTACCAAGCTGCAAAGTTATACCTTTTATAAATTAATAATCGGCTTATTTTTGTTGCAAACTTTGCCACTATGCTAAACCTCGCCACTCAGCCTTTTGCGCCAGCTATTAATCCGTGGAAATTATTTATAATTTCGCTAATAGGTAGTTTGCTGGGGTTTCAATTGGTAGGTATGCTGGTAGGTATGCTGGTGGCCATGCCGTTTTATTCTGGTAGCTTAACTGAATTTATAATGGCGCTAAGCAACCCTGTGGACTATCCCCAGGTAAAATTGCCTTTAATGATTGTACAAGGAACAGGCTCGGCTTTTGGCTTAATTTTGATCCCATGGGTTATTTATGCTAAAGGTTTTGGCATTCCCTTGCATTTTGGGCAAGCCCGGTTTAAGCCCGGCTTACTGCTCTTGGTTGTCTTTCTTATGTTTTTTTTTATGGCGGTTAATTCGCCTGTGGGTGAGTGGAACCAGCATATTACGTTTCCCGAAAGCCTGGCTGGCCTGGAACGTATGCTTCAAGATATGGAGCAAAACCTGGAAGTGCTTACTTCGTTCTTAGTCAATTTTAACTCGCCTTGGGAGTTCTTGCTGGGCATGGTTGTGGTAGCAGTCATACCTGCCATTGGTGAGGAACTGGTGTTTCGAGGATTAGTACAAAACCATTTGCTACGAATAACTAAAAACGTGCATGTGGCTGTTTGGCTGGCCGCTTTTATTTTCGGAGCCATACATTTTCAGTTTTACGGGTTGTTTCCTCGCATGCTTTTGGGGGTGTTGTTTGGTTATTTATATGTGTATTCAGGCAAACTATCGTATGCCATTTGGGCTCATTTTTTAAATAATGGAATGGCAGTGTTGGCTATGTATATGCACCAAACAGGTGCCATTAGTTTTGATATTGAGCAACCCGGTTCACTCCCCTGGTACCAGGTTTTAATTTCGGGGGTAATCTGTGTATTTTTAATAATTGGATTTAAACAACTGGCTTCCGGGCAACAATCTAATGAGCAATTGGTCTAACGTATTTGAAACAAAAAAAGAATATCGTGCCGAAATAGTGAAAGATGTATTGGAGCAAGCCGGAATTAGCGCTATTATTATGGACAAAAGGGACTCTGCCTATTATATTTTTGGCCATTGGGAAGTGCATGTGCCGGCAGATAATGCCATTAAAGCTTTAAAAATTTTAGATGATGACATCAAATTCAAAGAAATTTAGTTCGCTGGGAAAGCGTGTAATTACTGCTTTAGTTGGAGCCATTGCCATTATTGGAGGCCTTTATTGGGGTATGTGGGGTTATTTTTTGGTGTTTTTAATTATTAGTACCCTTACGTTATGGGAGTTTTACGGCTTAGCTAGTATGGACAACATGGCTCCTCTTAAAATATGGGGGAGTTTGATAGGGGCATCTTTGTTTGGCTTGTCTTTTTTTGTACAGTCCGGTTTGCTTGCGCACAAATTCATCCTGCTTATCTTTCCGCTGTTAGCCTCTGTTTTTTTAATTAAGTTGTATAAAAAGGATGCCAAACCATTTACACAAGTGGCCTATACATTTTTAGGAATTATTTATGTATCGGTGCCTTTTAGCCTGCTAAACATTGTTGTGTTTTTGGGAGGAGGTTACCATTACCAAATTATAATAGGGATGCTTTTTATACTGTGGGCCAGCGATACAGGCGCCTATTTTTCGGGTATTATGTTTGGCAAAAAGAAACTTTTTGAGCGCATATCGCCCAAAAAAACCTGGGAAGGTAGTTTGGGTGGAGCGGCATTGGCCTTAGTGTTTGCCTATGGTTTTTCGGTGTATTTTACCGATTTATCTTTACTGGAATGGATTGTGGCTGCCTTGCTTATTGTGGTGGCGGGCATTTATGGCGATTTGGTAGAATCGTTGTTTAAGCGAAGTATCGAAATTAAAGATTCGGGTACTGCTATACCCGGGCATGGTGGTTTTTTAGATCGTTTTGACGGACTGTTGCTGGCCAGCCCCTTTGTAACAGTTTTTATTAGCCTGATTTAGAGGGAGTTAAACTTAAATTTATTTTATTGATTCATTAATTGTTATTTTTGCATCTCAATATATAACCGTGAAGAATATTTCGAGAATTAATTTATTAAAAATGCGCATTCATAAGGAAGGAAGAAAACTGTTGAGTATTCTTTTTTTATTTTTAGTGGGTGTTAATTTTTTGGTGGCCTACGGTATTAGGCCTTCGGAACATGTACTTAATATTACCATTATTGCTTCCATTATTCTTTACCTGGCTATTTTGCAGTTTTTCAGGAATCCACATATTGTGGTATCTAATAATGGCAAGCATATTTTGGCACCGGCCGATGGCAAGGTAGTGGTTATTGAAAAAACGATGGAAAACGAATTTTTTAACGATGAACGGATTCAGATTTCCATATTTATGTCGCCTACCAATGTGCATGTAAACCGAGCGCCCCTTACAGGTTTTGTTAAATATTTTAAGTACCATCCGGGTAAGTACCGGGTGGCCTGGCACCCTAAATCGAGTACCGATAACGAGCGCACTACCATGGTGGTAAGCTCGCCCACCGGCATTGATGTACTGGTGCGCCAAATAGCCGGAGCTATGGCACGTAGAATTAAGTGGTATGTAGCCGAAGGAAGCGAAATAGAACAAGGCCATGAATACGGTTTTATTAAATTCGGCTCTCGGGTGGATGTATTTTTACCTTTAGATGCCACTGTTTTGGTGCACCACGGCACCAAAACTAAAGGAGGCCGTACCGTTTTGGCCGAGTTGGCTACTCCGTTTGTCGTTTAATTAACATTTATACCTTGTAATTTTAAATTTATATTTTTAAATTTACCTTGTATTTTTAAAAATATTAAATGAAAAGGCTCATTACTGAGAAGCTACGTCAATGGCAAAATAAGCCCAATCGCAAACCTTTAATTGTCAGAGGAGCCAGGCAAGTAGGTAAAACATATATCATTAGGCAATTTGGGCGAAAACACTTTCCCGGGAAATTTCATGAAATAAATTTGGAGAAACACCCCGATTGGCACCCGGTTTTTAAAACAAATTTTGATGTAAAACGCATTTTATCAGAAATAGGGATACTCCTTAATGAAACTATAAATACTGCAACCGACCTGTTGTTTTTTGATGAAATACAGGAATGTCCTGAAGCAATAACCGCTCTGCGTTATTTTTATGAGGAAATGCCGGAATTACACATTATAGCAGCTGGTTCGTTATTGGAATTTGCCCTACAAGATATTCCTTTCCCGGTAGGCAGGGTAGAATTATTGAATATGTATCCTCTCAATTTCTATGAATTTCTCTTGGCCAACAATCAAAATCAATTGGCAGAAATTGTACGGAAAAACAACTTGCAGGTGTCAACTGTGGTTCACAATCAGTTAAGGGCAACTTTGAAACAGTATTTTTTTGTTGGTGGAATGCCGGAATGTGTGGCTCATTTTAGGAAAACACAGCAATATAAAGAAGTGCAGAATATCCAAACCAACCTGCTTAATACCTTTCGTCAAGATTTCTTAAAATATTCACCAAAAGTGAACACCCATTGCCTTGCTCAAGTATTGGCAAGTACCAGCCAACAAATCGGACAACAGGTAAAATATAGTAAGTTAAGTGATGGTTTTTCTAATCCAACTATAAAAAAAGCCTTTGACCTTTTAACTACGGCAAAGATATTAACCAGGGTTTCTGCTACTTCGCCCACAGGTTTGCCATTAGCTGCCCAGGTAAACAACAAAATATTCAAGGCAATTTTTCTGGACATCGGGTTACTGGTTCGTTTAAGTGGCTTGGCTATTGAACACGAATACCAAAAAACAGATTTACTGGCAAGTTTTAGAGGAATGTTGGCCGAGCAGTTTGTCGGACAAGAAATCCGGTCTTTTGATTATGAACTCTATTATTGGCATCGTAGTGCCAAAAGCAGCACCGCTGAAACCGATTATTTAATTGTTTTAAATGATGAAATTATTCCGATAGAAGTTAAAAGTGGTAGCAAAGGCAGGCTTCGGAGTCTTCATTTGTTAATGAAAGAGCATGAAAATATTAAAAAGGCCTTTGTTTTTTTGGACACCCCTTATAAAGATCAACCTGATGAAAATATTAGGTTTTTGCCATTATATGCTGTAAGCGGTTTTATTAAACCTTTATAAGTTTACGTAAGTTTAGGTAAAACAACTTAAAAACTCCAAAGGGTTTGTTCATTCATTGGTGAGTTGTACACCCAAGGTAAAGATACCGGGAGGCGCACTGGCTACTCCGTTTGTCGTTTAATTGACATTAGCAACTTAATTGCATACCAAAGTCAACTTTTACCTCTACACCACGTTATTTTGTAGTGTAATAAAAAAGTAATAAATTCTATGAAATTAGTTAGCACCCTATTAATTTTAGCTATGATGAGTTTGCAATCAAATGGGCAGTCGTCTGCATCCACCAGCACCGAGGAAGCGATATTTGGAGCAGGTTGTTTTTGGTGTGTAGAAGCTGTATTTCAGGAATTAAAAGGAGTTGAATCGGTAGAGTCGGGTTATATGGGTGGCCATGTGGCTAATCCTACTTACCAGCAAGTGTGTACCGGCACTACGGGCCATGCCGAAGTGGCTAAAATTGTGTACAACCCCAATGTAATTAGTTACAAGGAATTGCTGGAGGTTTTTTGGCAAACCCACGACCCTACCACACTAAACAGGCAGGGAGCAGATACCGGAACGCAATACCGTTCGGTCATATTTTACCTCACCGATGAACAGCGTGCCTTGGCCGAAACTTATAAGGCCAGGTTAGATGAATCGGGGGCTTTTAATGCGCCCATAGTTACCGAAATTACGAAGGCCGGCACATTCTATGCAGCCGAAAATTACCATCAAAATTATTATTCCTTAAACGCAAATCAGGGGTATTGCCAATATGTTATTAAACCAAAGGTTGAAAAGTTTAGAAAGGCATTTGCCGACAAGCTAAAGCAATAGCTGTAGTAATAATGCATAAAAAAAGGAGGGCATAATTGCCCTCCTTTTTTTATGCATTATTAAAATATTTACCCAGGGTTAACGGGTTTTCCGTTTTTAACTTCTCCAATAACAATTACATCTTTCGTTTTTTCGTATTCGTTTTTAGCATAAAGCATTTGTGCTTCTGTTTCTCTGCGTACTTTTAATCCCGATTTAGCTCCTTTGTTTCGTACTTCTATATAATACCCGTCTTTTAATTTTTTTGGTTTGGTGGCCGGTCTTCCCATAATCTATTGCTTAATAAAATTTTATATGTCATAAATGACCTCATCTAAAGGCCAATATGTTACTAACGGGCTAATATAAACTAATATTGGATTATTGGTAAATGATTTTAGATTTTATTTTCAATTAGTGTGCTTCGAGCCAGTTGGCTCCACTACCCAGTCCTACTTCCATAGGTACGTCTAACTGCACAGCATTTTGCATAAGTTGTGCAACCTGTGTTTTCATAAGTTCAAGTTCTTGTTCCGGCACATCAAACACCAGTTCGTCATGTACTTGCATAATCATTTTAGATTGCACCTTATTTTTTTGCATCCAGTTATCAATATTTATCATGGCAAGTTTAATAATATCGGCTGCAGTACCTTGTATAGGGGCGTTAATGGCATTTCGTTCAGCAAACCCACGCATTACAGCATTGCGTGAGTTAATATCGCGCAAGAAGCGCTTACGACCCATGAGTGTAGTTACAAAACCATTTTCGCGCGCTTGGTTAATGGCCTTATCCATGTATAATTTAATGGCCGGAAATTCCTCAAAATAATTGTTAATGAGCTCGGCTGCTTCTTTTCGAGGGATATTCATATTTTGCGAAAGCCCAAAGGCCGAAATGCCGTAAATAATACCAAAATTAGCCGATTTAGCTTTGCTTCGCATTTCGGGAGTTACATCGGTTAAGGGTACTTTAAAAATTTTGGCAGCTGTGGCAGCATGTATGTCGCGCCCCTGGGTAAAGGCTTCAATCATGTGCTCATCTTTGGCAAATGCAGCCATTATACGCAACTCTATTTGGCTGTAATCGGCCGATAAAATCACGTTTGAGCCATTTCGAGGAATAAATGCCTTTCGTATTTCGCGCCCTTTGGGAGTTCTAACAGGTATGTTTTGCAAGTTGGGGTTTAGCGAGCTTAACCGGCCGGTTGCAGCCACTGTTTGGCTGTAGTTGGTGTGTATTAAACCATCAAATTTGCTTACCATCTGGGGTAGGGCATCTACATAGGTCGATTTTAGCTTTTGCAGTTCTCTAAACTCCAATATTTTGCGTGCTATTTCGTGCTGATTGGCCAGTCGCGAGAGTATTTCTTCACCCGTTGCATACTGCCCTGTTTTGGTTTTTTTAGGCTTTTCTACCAGTTTCAGTTTTTCGAACAATATAACCCCCAGTTGCTTGGGCGAGGCAATGTTAAAATCTTCTCCTGCCAGGGCATAAATACTGTCTCTTACTTTTAACGATTCTTCTTCCAGTTCACCCGACATGGCCTGTAAAACCATTTCATCAATTTTTACCCCGTTAAATTCTACTTGCGTAAGTACTTTAAGTAAGGGGAGTTCCATTTGGTTTAGCAAATTGGCAATGGCTTTATCCTGTACCAAAGGAGCCAGTTTGTGCTTTAGCTGTAAGGTAATATCGGCATCTTCGGCTGCATATTCCACTATTTTTTCTAGCGGTACCTCACGCATGGTTTTGGGTAAGTTACGCCCGCCAATAAGCGTTTTAATAGAAATAGGCTGGTAGTGCAAATAGTTTTCGGCCAGCGCATCCATACCGTGTCGAGCATCGGGGTCAATCAGGTAGTGTGCCAGCATGGTATCGAACAATTCGCCTTTTACCCGGGTGCCATATTTTTTTAGCACCAGCATATCGTATTTTAAGTTTTGGCCAATTTTTCGAATCTTTTCATTTTCAAACACCGGGTTAAAAATGCTTAATAACTCTTTTACCTCCTCGGGGTTTTCCGATACCGGTACGTAGTAGGCTTCTCCGGGTACATAGCAAAACGAAAGGCCCACCAATTCGGCTTCCATGGCGCTAATATGTGTGGTTTCGGTATCAAAGCAAAACTCTTCTTGCATTTGCAGGTATTCTACCAAATAGGCGGCTTCATCGGGGCTGCTAATCAGGTGGTAGTTGTGCTCGGTAGTTTCAATGGTAGCTAAGGGGGTAAGTGCAGTTTGTTCGTGGGTTGCCTGCTGGTTAACTTGCCCAAACATGCTAAGTTGAGGAGCATTGGTGGGTTTAGTACTTGCAGTATCCTGCTCGCCAAAAAGCCTGCGTGCCAGTGTTCTAAATTCCAATTCATCGAACAAAGCCTTTAGTTGTTCGTTGTTTGGGCCGGTATATTCCATTTCATCCAGCGAGTAGTTTACCGGTACATCTGTTTTAATGGTGGCCAATTCTTTAGATAACAACCCTTGTTCGCCAAAATTTTCTACATTTTCTTTGGCTTTGCCTTTTAGCTCGTGTACATGGTTAAGCAGGCCTTCAATACTACCATACGCTTTAACGTATTTAACAGCTGTTTTGGCTCCTACTCCGGGAATACCGGGGATATTGTCCGAGGCATCGCCATGCATGCCCAGGATATCTCTTACTTGGTCGATGT